>CANCOC010000001.1 GCA_947379755.1 Alcaligenaceae bacterium
AATGTAGAAGACGAGTGCTGCCAGAGTGATGGCAGCGAACCAGACATCATAAAAGACGGAAAAATACCCTAGTACCAGTGCAAACTCGATGATCGTTGGCAAAATGCTATAGAGCGAATACGACACCAACGACTGTATCGCCCGGGTCCCGCGCTCGATATCGCGACTCACGCCGCCAGTCTGGCGCCCCAGGTGGAACCTTAATGACAAGGCATGCAAATGCTGAAAGACTTCAAGCGCGATCTGACGCACAGCATGCTGGGTCACTCGGGCAAAAAGTGCCTCTCGCAACTCTGAAAACATGGAAGCAGAAAATCTCAGCAAGCCATAACCAACAATCAGTCCGATCGGCACGACCAGCAACGCATTGGGAACCGTATGGCGCACATCCAGAGAGTCAATCAGATGTTTGAGCAAAACGGGAATACCAAGATTTGCAAACTTGGCCGCGATCAGACAGGAAATCGCCAGCGCCACCCGTGCCTTGTAGGCAAGCAGATAGGGCAAAAGATCACCAATCACACGCCAGTCGGTGCGTTTAGCCGCCCCTGAGGCAGGATGACCCCCACCTGGGTGGTCCGTGGATCTGGTTGAGTGATGTCGCACAAAGTTCCCTTAAAATAGGCAAATACCTGCTGATTGAGCATTATTGCAGGAACTTGGCGGGCGTGATCGCATTCAAACGAACCTTAGTCGTCTATTGGATACCTATGAAGCAACTCAAAAAAGTACTCATCAGCGTGGCGCTGGCCACCCTGCCATTGCTTGCCTGTGCCCAGGACAAATGGCCGACTCAGCCCATCACATTCATTGTGCCTTACCCACCAGGCGGACCAACAGATATCATGGCACGCCTGATTTCCGTGCCCCTGGCCAAAAAACTGGGCACGACCGTCGTGGTCGAAAACAAAGCGGGCGCGAGTGGCAACATCGGCAGTGGCCAGGTTGCGCGAGCCAAACCTGATGGCTATACGATCCTGCTTGCTGCAAGTGGCAACATGTCGGTCAATCAGACCTTGTTCAAAAACCTGAACTACGACCCGATCAAGGATTTTGCACCCATCATCCAGATTTCAAAATTCCCACTGGTGCTCGAAGTCAAAGCCGGCTCGGATATCAAAACACTGCAGCAATATATTGACTATGCCAAAGCAAACCCAACCAAAGTCAGCTTTGGCTCGGCAGGCAACGGTTCGCCACAGCATCTTGGTCCTGAATTAATTGCAAGCATGTCGGGTGCTCCACTCCAGCATATTCCATATAAAGGCGCGAGCCCTGCTTTGAATGATCTCCTGGGCGGTCAGATTTTCAGTATGTGCGACATCATGGCTGGGTCGATCAACTCGATCAAGGCTGGCCTGCTGCAGCCAATTGCCGTGACGACCAAGACACGCTCACCCGTCTTGCCTGACGTACCGACGATGGATGAATCAGGACTCAAAGGTTTTGATTACTATGCATGGCATGGCATTGTGGTACCCGCCAAGACACCGCCTGCAATCATTGCAAAATACAACACTGCTCTGAATGAGATTTTTAACGATCCTGAATTCAGAATCCGCTGGGAAGCCATCGGCAGTGAAGTCGTTGGCGGCACACCCGAAGCTTTCAATGCCCTCATTCTCTCCGAAGCAGACAGGCTCGGTGCACTCGTTAAAAAGTTAGGCGTGCAGCTCGATTAACCGCATTTAAAATGGCATCCTGGTGATGCCATTTTTTTGACTATAGGCCACAGCGTCATGCTCGACAGACTTATAAGACTCGACACAAACACCGTATCTGATGCGCTGGACTTTTTGAACTTACCTGGCGCAACCTTTGGCATCAGGCCGTTGTGGAACTGTCCAAAAATAGTTGGACGCGCCTCGACCATCCAGCTGGGACCCAAACAAAATAAGGCTCCGACTGTTCACCTGATTTCCCCTGTTATTGCCAGCATCACAACACATGACAGAATTCTGGTCATTGCGGGTGGCATCGAAGGCATTTCCTGCTGGGGCGACATTCTCGCCAATGCGTCCAGAATAAAAGGAATTCGCGGTTCGGTCATTGATGGCATGAGCAGGGACATCGAAGGCAGCGAATCAATTGACTATCCAGTCTACGGGCGTGGAATCACAATGATCAGTGCACGTAACAGACTGATCCAGCTTGCCTCAGGCACACCAGTTCAATTCGCTGGCGTGACCGTGCATGAAGATGACTTCGTCATTGCCGATCGCTGTGGCACTGTCTTTGTTCCCGCTGCACGCATGGATGAAGTCCTGACACTCGCCGAACGAATCGCTGTCAGGCAGCAAGGAATGGTTCAGGCCGTCCGTGCAGGTCAATCTGTCGAAGAAGTCATGCATGACAAAAAATTCGAAGCAATCAAACAGGCCTAGGGAGTAAATGATGGAATGGTTCGATGCCCACACGCTGGCCCGTATGCAGTTTGCTTTTACGGTTAGTTTTCACATCATTTTCCCTTCTTTTTCGATCGGGTTGGCAAGTTATCTAGCGGTTTTAAACGGCTTGCATCTTTTTACAGGTAAAGAAGTCTTTCTGACACTTTTTAATTACTGGAAAAAAATCTTTGCCGTTGCCTTTGGCATGGGTGTCGTGTCCGGCATCGTGATGAGCTATGAGTTCGGCACCAACTGGAGCGTGTTTGCCGACAAGGTTGGTCCGGTCATTGGTCCGCTGATGGGCTATGAAGTCATGTCGGCATTTTTTCTTGAGGCCGGCTTTCTGGGTGTCATGCTGTTTGGGCGCGAGCGCGTGGGGCCACGCCTGCATTTCTTTGCCACGCTCATGGTCGCTGCAGGCACTGCCATGTCCGCCTTCTGGATTCTGTCAGTCAACAGCTGGATGCAAACCCCTGCTGGTTTTGGCTACAACGACGTGGGTCAGTTCATCGTTAAAGACTGGATGGAAGTAATTTTCAATCCCTCCCTGCCCTACCGTCTGGTACATATGGTACTTGCAGCGTATCTGACCACAGCATTCGTTGTTGGCGGTGTCGGTGCATTTCATCTGCTTAAAAAACGCAAAATCCACAGCACGCATACGAACAGCGGCTTGTCTCGCGAAGCCGTGCACAAGATGTTTTCGATGGCAATGTGGATGGCTGCGATTGTGGCGCCGATCCAGATCATGGCGGGTGATGCGCATGGGTTAAATACCTTTGAATATCAACCACGCAAAATTGCTGCCATTGAAGGGCATTACGAAACCGTATCGCGTGCGCCCCTGATCCTGTTCGGCATTCCTGATTCGAAAGAGCAGAAGATGAATTACGTGGTCGAAATTCCCGTGCTCGGCAGCCTCATACTGACTCATTCAGTTGATGGCGTGATCCAGGGCATGAAAGTGTGGCCTCGTGACGAGCAGCCACCCATGGGTATTGTTTTCTTTGCCTTCAGGGGCATGGTAGGAATCGGCATGCTGATGCTCTGCATTGGTCTCTGGAGCCTGTGGCTGCGATACAAGGGCAAACTCTACGACACACCATTGATGCATCGCGCTGCACTCTTGATGTCACCAGCAGGTTTCATCGCTGTCTTATGCGGCTGGGTGGTCACAGAAGTCGGCAGACAGCCCTACACCGTATACAACCTGCTGACGACGGCACAATCCGCCTCGCCAATTGATGCGGCTGCAGTGGGGTCCTCACTCGTTGCCTTCATCGTGGTCTATTTCACTCTGTTTGGCGCAGGTGTGTTTTACATTCTCAGGCTCATGTCCCATGCACCCTGTGAGGACGAACCTCATTCTTCACCCCCCGGGCCCATGCGCGCTGCCGGCTTTGTCCCTCCAGCGTTGCACGAGAATGACTCCAGGAGCAAGCCATGACGATTGACTACGCACTCATCTGGGCGGGTTTGATCGCCTTCGCAGTACTGGCTTATGTATGTCTGGATGGCTTTGACCTGGGTATCGGTATCCTGTTTCCGTTTGCACAAAATGCCGAGCAGCGCGATCAGATGATGAATTCCGTGGCGCCCGTCTGGGATGGTAACGAGACATGGCTCGTCCTGGGCGGCGGTGGTCTCTTTGCTGTATTCCCCCTCGCCTATTCAATCATCATGCCTGCGTTATATGCACCATTTTTCATCATGCTGCTCGCACTGGTATTTCGTGGCGTGGCCTTTGAATTCCGCTGGAAAAGCCGCAACAGAAAGTACCTGTGGGATTTTGCCTTTGCAGGCGGCTCGACCGCCGCAACCTTTGCACAGGGTGTCGCACTCGGTGCGCTGGTGCAAGGCATCCCCGTAACGGGGCGAGCCTATTCGGGCGGCTGGTGGGACTGGCTTTCACCGTTCAGCCTGCTGACGGGTGCAGCACTGGTCATTGGCTACACACTTCTTGGGTCCACCTGGCTGATTTTAAAAACCGAAGGTACGCTTCAATCCATGGCATTCAGATTCGCCCGCATCGCGGGCATCCTGATGCTACTAATGATTGCCGTAGTCAGCGGCTGGACCCCAATGCTGCACGAACACTTCATGTCAAAGTGGTTTGCCTGGCCTGCCATGCTGTTTGTTGCACCCGTTCCTGTCCTGGTTCTGATATGCGCAGCCATCCTGTTCAGGGGTCTGAACAGGCAACAGCCACTGGCGCCATTTATTGCGACACAAGGTCTGTTTATTCTGTCCTATATTGGCCTGGTTATCAGTTTTTTCCCCTACATCGTCCCATCTTCTGTGACACTTTGGGACGCCGCAGCACCGGACAACAGCCTGAAATTCCTACTGGTTGGTGCCGCATTCCTGATTCCTGTTATTTTGACGTATACCGCCTATTCTTACTGGGTGTTCAGGGGTAAGGTTGGCCAGACCAGCGCCTATCACTCATAGTGCATGACGCTGGGCCGTACTGAGTTCGACCCAGCTCCCCGGCGCCAGTTCTCCCAGCTGCAACGTCCCCATACTCACGCGCATGAGCCTCAGAGTCGGGTGACCGACCGCTGCGGTCATCTTGCGCACCTGACGGTTTTTACCTTCGATCAGTTCCAGTGCGATCCAGCAATCAGCAATGCTCTGGCGCACACGGATCGGCGGCACGCGGGGGGCAACGACTGGCTGCGGATCCAGCAACCATGCTCGCGCGGGCATCGTCGTGTAATCCTTGATATTCACCCCGCGCGACAAGTGTTCGAGCGCCTCTGCATTCGGGATGCGCTCAACCTGGGCCCAGTAACATCGCGTGTGCGCGTGTTTCGGATCCAGCAGACGCGTATTGAGGCCGGGTTCATCGCTTAACAGCAACATGCCTTCAGAGTCAGCATCCAGGCGACCAATCGGATAGACCTCAGGGGGAAACCCGAACTCTGAAAGTGTTCTGTTTGGTGACCCATCCGCAGTAAACTGTGACAACACCCCATAGGGCTTGTTAAAAACAATAATCATTGATAAAACGAGTCCTTACAACAAAACAGATCTGGATGACATGTCGATTATTCTCGTACGACACGGCGAAACCTTACTCAATGCAGCGCGTGCATTTCAGCCTTTCAATACTGAACTGGGTCCTCGCGGCCTTGAGCAAGCCAGGCTGGCAGCCTACAGAATAGCCGAGTATGCGCCTGTCGCCATTCTCGCCAGCGATATGCCTCGTGCATACAAAACCGCACAGCATATTGCTGAACAGACTGGACTGACACCCTCGACCACGCCCCTGCTGCATGAACGCAACTTTGGTGACTGGCGCGGGCAAAGCCACGCAAGCATTGGTGTGGATCCCAACACATTTGTGGGGACACCCCCAGGCGGTGAGTCTACAGAAACCTTTCAAAAACGGGTGGCTGAAGCCTTTGCACTCGCCATCGGCCTACGGGCAAAACTGAATGGCCCGCTTGTGGTAGTCAGCCATGGCCTGGTGATCCAGACCATCCTGCAGACATGTGTGCAACTGGGCCTGCACACCATGCCAGAGCGTATTGCCAATACATCGGTCACAGTGATCGACGCCAGCGCACCTTATAGCGTGAGCGAACTGAACTGCACTCGTCACCTTGATGGCAGCGATGTCGCAGAAGACCCCAAGAGCTTGTCAGGCGGCTGATCAAGCCAGACTGTCCGCCCAGATATTGCGTGCCCAGCCCCAGGCATACGTTCCTTCCAGGTCTGAAGGCGCCGCAGATACGCCCCCAGAACCAGCAACAGTTTTATAGGTTTTCTCGACAGCGCTGTACTGATGCACGCTCGCCACATGGACGACCTGTTTCGCATCGACAAAGCTGTAACAGGTGTTGGTGAGCACTGGCGAGGGGTTGACTTCCCAGTCATTGAGTTCTGCGATGATGGCAGCCGCTGCAACTTTGGCATGCTGATTGGCCATATGTGCCGACTTGGGCATAAAGGCCGCATTCTGAGCTGAATCACCAATGACATGAATATCTTTTGCAGCAGTTGATTCAAAATTTAAAAAGTGCACCTGCGCCCAGCGCTTGTTCGAGTTTGCCAAACCGGTATCGACCACAAGGTCGCCAGCACGCATCTGCGGCAGGACGTTCAGCACATCCGCACGAACATCTTCATTGATTTCAAATTTTAAGGTTCTTGTCTTCGCATCCACACGCATCACTCGATGCGAGGGTCTGTATTCGATCATCCCGGGATATAACTCTGACCAGGCCTTCTTGAATAAAGCGGGCTTTGAAACAACATCCTGGTTCGCATCAAAAATCAGCACTTTAGATTTAGGCTTATTTTTTTTAAAATAATCAGCCACCTGACAGGCCCGCTCATACGGACCCGGAGGACAGCGATAAGGCTGTTCTGGGATCGTAATGGCAAACACACCACCATCCTGCATGGCAGACAATTGCTTATGGAGGGCAACGGTTTCGGGGCCCGCCTTCCAGGCCTGTAACGTGACACCGGCAGCGTTGGCCTGAACGAGCCCCTCAATGCTATCCATCACCAGACTGATACCGGGTGACAATAACAATTTGTCATAGGCGAGTGTTTTACCCGAGCCGAGTAAAACAGTTTTCTTGACAGGATCAACCCTTGACACCACATCACGCACCAGGGCAACACCATGAATCTTGTTCAGCGTGTCGTACGGCAGTGTCATTTCATCCAGTGTGCGCGAACCGCCGACAACAAGATTCGATAACGGACAGGAAATGAACATCGGGCTGGGTTCAATCAGCGTCACGCGCGCAGTGTGGTTGGATAATAGCCGCAGATATTTAGCAGCAGTCGCTCCACCGTAACCGGCACCTACCACGATGATTTCTGCCGACTTAAGGCTGGCAGCAGAAGATTTTCCCACTGCGGCCACTCCGCCAATGAGCAAGCCCATTGTGGCAGTACTCTGGCCAATAAAGTGACGACGATTCATAATGGACTCCTCATCATTTTTTACCCAGCACAGTCGCAATAATTTGCAACTGCTCATCGGTATATCCTTTGGCCAATTGCGGCATGATCGTACCGGGTTGTACGCCACTTTTGTAAGCCATCAGTCGTGTCAGCATCTCTTTTGGCGTCAGCAGATTGATCAAAGGCATACCACCGCCTTCAATCCCCTTGCCTTCTGTGCCATGGCAATTGGCGCAGGTGGCAGCTAGGCTGCGCTGATAGAGAAGGACTGCATCCTGGCTTTGAGCATCAGCAGCGGCACAAACACCGGTCAGCGTCACCCAGATGAACAGGCTGGCATATTTCATATATTTGCGTGCATACATCGCTTGAACTCCCCTCACGGCCGCACGGCTGGCGTCTCAACCAGCAACCCGCGGGCACGCCACATTAAATACAATTCTAGATCCACGATTTCCTGAGAGTCGAAGGCAAACGGCTCGGCTCGCACGCCCGTCATGCAATTACGCAGCCGCCGTTCAAGTGAACCAACCGACTGCCACTCGAGGCGATAGATTGGATAACCCGTCGGATGCGCCTGGGGAATTGGATTGCCTGCAAGCTTCAAACCAGCGCGCTCCGCGTGGCACTGCGCACAAGACAGATTGAGTTGACCCATGCGCTGTTCAAAGATCTTTCGTCCCGCTTCAAGATACGGAGCATTTTCAGGCGTCTGCTCGATCGCAATCGGCATACCTTTTGACTGGTTGCCCACATACGCAGAAATGGAAAGTTGCGCCTTGCTTTCATGTTTAAAGGGCTGTGCCTGTTGCTGATCGGTCCGGCACAGATTAATACGTGCTTCAAGATTGAGCAATTTTTTGTCGACGATTTTGGGAAAGCTCGCTGCAACGCCTTTCATGGACTGCTGTGCATCACCGTGACAGCTGGCACAGGACATCCCACTTTTCCCTGCCTTTTCCTGCCAGAGTGCCTGACCATCCAGCACCCAGAACGTGGCGGGGTTTTGCATGGGGTCATCCTGCATCATCTGCGTCTGTCTCGACATCAACGCATAACTGGACTGTCGATCCGCACCACTCGCATCTGCACATACATTTGTTGCCATACATGAAAGTACGGCGAACATGCAAAAAAGGTGTTTGAGCCGGACCATCACGTCACGGCTATCTTGCCGGAGGTAGATGAGGCGTAATCATTGTCCCCCTTCCAGTTGAACTCAAGGGTACCGCTCTCGGTCGCAACCGTTGAAAACATGATCATGGGATTCGCACCCATCGCTGGATACAAATCAGCCCTGAATACCTCTTCGCCGTTATAGGTACAGACAAACTCCCGAATAATGTCGCGTGGGATGAGTTCGCCTTGCTCAGTATGTCGAAAGCCCGTTTCCATATCATGTTGAACAATGATACGGATATCAATAATTTCACCTTTTTTGGCCGTAGCTGGCATGGTGACAAGTGTGCGTGATGTCCGACTCATATTTGCTCCGTACACGCAGCGAGCGTAACAAGTGTGGCTGCATATCCCTGCCAGTAAGAGCCGTCACTCATTTGCGCAATGGCCCAGATGCGCTGGGAATCTGACAAACGAATCCTGGTTGTCACAGCGGCGCGTCCGGCACGTTGATTCATATGAAAGCTGACAATGTTGGGCAAAGGGTTGCCTTCCGCCACAATATGAATGGCACGCACATGATCCTCAGGCGTCATTGGACTTTCAACAGAAACCTTCATCACGACTGAGTTGCCATTTTCGACCAGAGGTGGAATATCAAGCGTCACACGGCCCGTTCTGATCTTTGAGGCGCCAACAATCTGCTTAATCGCCTGCGCAGCTTCTGCTTCTGTGGCTTCGGCGTCCAACCAGGGATAGAGAGTGGATGCCCCCAGGATCGTAATAAACGCACGACGATTAATGATCACTGTTTCAAACTCACTAAAAAAGCGACAACATCCTCAATATCCTGAGCACTCAGGATCGACTGGGCCGCATACTGCGGCAATACTCGGGTGAAATGTTCTTTACGATAATACGCAGGCATGATGCTTTCCGGATTGAACTGACTGGCGTCGACAATACGTGCCCTGAGTTGAGAAGCTGATAATCTGGCTGCGCTTGCAGCCAGATCTGGCCCAAGATTTCCCTGAAAGCGCTCTTCAGGAAACGGTCCACTATGACAAAGAATACATAAGCCCGTCTGACGACTTAATACAATCGCGCGTCCTCTTGCCGCATCTCCAGGTTGTCCGGAGAGCGACTCAAGAATTTCATCTTTCGAAACAGCTTGTGCAAAAAGAGGGTGGGTCCAGTCCGTCAGGACCAGTAATGCACACGCAACCTGGATACATAGCAGGCGTGCACTCCCAACCCTCATTTTTTTCATACAAGCGTCAAACCACTGTTTTTCAGGGGAACTGTACGATAACGTTTACCGGTTGCACGATAAATCGCATTCAACACAGCTGGCGCTGCCACGCAAATCGTAGGCTCTCCAATACCGCCCCAGTCTTTGCCCCCGCCCTGGATAATGATGGTTTCTACTTTTGGCATCTGCGCGATGCGCATCGAGTCAAAATTCGTAAAGTTGGTCTGTTCAATCCGGCCATCTTTCACCGTGCACTCTTCCAGAAACAAGGCTGACAATCCATAGACAAAAGAGCCAGAGACCTGGCGCTCAATCTGCGAGGGATTGACGGCATAGCCACAATCGGTCGCTGCAACAATACGATGGATTTTGACTTTGGTACCGTCCTGAACTGAAAGTTCACAAGCCGCTGCCACATAACTGCCATAGGCTTTCATCTGGGCGACACCCCGGAACACCCCGGGCGCAGCAGGCTGGGTCCAGCCAATACGCTCAGCGACCGCATCAAGCACAGCCTGGTTGCGCGGATAGTCAGCCATGAACTTGCGCCGAAATACCACTGGATCCACGCCCGCGGCATCAGCAAGCTCATCCATGAAACATTCCATGAAAATGGCATTCTGATTCACGTTCACACCACGCCAAAAACCTGGTGGTATATGCGTATTACGCATGGCATGATCGACCATCAGATTCGGAAACTTATATCCAAAGGCATGCTCTCCCCCGCCAGGAAGCAAGCCCTGGAATACCGCAGCGTCACGGCCCTTGTCTTTTTCAACAACAGCAGGACGCACCGAAGCCAGGATCGACTGACCTGACAGCCGCATATTTACTCCGGTCAGATTCTTGTCTGCATCAAACGTACCTGTCAGCTTGCACATCATGCTTGGGTGATAACGACCCTGCGTCATGTCTTCTTCACGGGTCCAGATCAGTTTGATGTGCGTACCAGGCATTTCTTTCGCAATCCTGACCACTTGAGTGGTGTAATCCTGGAAGGCACCACGACGACCAAAGCCTCCGCCAAGGTTTACCTTGGTGACATCACACTTGTCTGCAGACAATCCCGAGGCCGCGATGACAGCTGCCAGCGAAGCCTCGCCGTCTTGCGTAGGGACCCAGGCGATGCAGCTCTCTGGCGTCCACTTGGCCGTTGCATTCATCGGCTCCATCGTCGCGTGATTCAGGTAAGGATAAAAATAAGTTGCTTCAACTTTGTTTGCAGCGTCAGCCAGTGCTGACTTCATATTGCCGGATTCATTGCCGACAAAAGCTTGCTCTGCAGTCAGACCTTCTTCAAACATGGCCTTGATCGTTGCGCTGGAGACTTTGGCGTTTGGACCTTCATCCCACACAATTTCAACGGCATCCATTGCGGTTTTGGCAACCCAGAAAGTATCCGCGACGACTGCGACAGCGCTATCTCCAACTTGCAGGACTTTTTTCACCCCTTTCATTGCTGTCGCTTTGCTGGCATCAAAACTTTTTACTTTGCCACCAAACACTGGGCACTCACGGATGTTGGCAACCAGCATGCCCGGGAATTTCAAATCTATTCCATAGACCTGTTTACCCGTCACTTTGTCCTGAAACGTGTCCAGGCGATTCTTGGGCTGACCAATAATCTTCCACTCTTTCGGATCTTTAAGCGTGATTTCAGTTGGTACCTGCAACTTGGAGGCCGCTGCGGCAACCTTGCCAAAGCTGATTTTCTTGCCGCTTGGCTTGTGCGTAATGATGCTGTTGGCAGCAACACACTCGACAGCGGGCACTTTCCACTGGTCGGCAGCAGCTTGCACCAGCATGATGCGCGCAGCAGCGCCACCTTTTCGGACATAGTCTTCCGAGGTCCGGATACCACGGCTGCCGCCCGTACCAAAATCACCCCAGATGCGCTTGCGCTTCAAGTTTTCACCGGGGGTTGGATATTCAACAGATACTTTATTCCAGTCGCACTCAAGCTCTTCGGCAACCAGCTGAGCCAGACCGGTGATGGTGCCCTGGCCCATTTCTGAGCGCACCACGCGCACAACGATTGAATCATCGGGCTTGATCACTACCCAAGCACCCACTTCTGGCGTGGCCAGTGCAGCCTCAGCACTACCAATTGCAAAAGGAAAGGTCAGTCCTAAAGACAGGCCAGTTGTGATAGCGGTCGAACCAACGATAAAGTTACGACGGGAAAGATTAGGGACGCGTGCATTCATGATTGACCCCTCAGGCTTTAGCAACAGAGTGAATCGCTGCGCGCACTTGCTGGAACGTGCCGCAACGACAGATATTTGTGATCGCAGCATCGATATCTGCATCAGTTGGTTTTGGATTTTTATTGAGCAAGTCTGTGACGGCCATCAACATGCCTGACTGGCAATAGCCACACTGTGGGACCTGATGATCAATCCACGCCTGTTGTAATTTGCTGAGTTTGCCGTTTGCTGCCAAACCTTCAATGGTCTGGATTTTTTGTGTGCCGACCGCACTCACAGGATATGCGCATGAACGTACGGGCTGACCGGCGATCATCACCGTACAGGAGCCACATTGGGCCACACCACAGCCATATTTTGTACCCGTAAGTCCAACCTGTTCACGGATGACCCATAGCAAGGGGGTATTGGGATCCACGTCGACAGTATGTTGCTTGCCGTTTATGTTGAGTTGCTGAGCCATTCGATCACTCCTGATATATATATCTTGGTTTAATTTTTAAATAATTACGCGAGCGTCAGTCCGTGCTTGCGCAAGGGCAACTCACGATGCGGCTTGCCTGTTGCTGCAAAAATAGCATTCAACACGGCGGGCCCCACCACGCAAATTGTTGGTTCACCCACTCCACCCCAAAAATCATGGGTCGGCACCAGCACACACTCAACTTTGGGTGTGTCTTTCATCTTGGCGACTGGGTACAGGTGGTAGTTCAGCTCTTTCACAGCACCGTTTTCAATTGTAATTTCTTCATTGAACGTAGCCGACAAGGCCATCACCACCGACCCCTCGATCTGCGCTTTGACTTGGGAGGGATTGACGTGATGTCCGGAGTTCAGGGCAAACACCATGCGATGCACTTTAACCTGCCCGCCCGGCGTCACAGAAACCTCTGCAGTCGCCGCAGAATAACTACCATAGCCCATAAACTGAGCAATGCCACGATAAACCCCACTGGGCAAAGGCTTACCCCAGTTCCCTTTTTCGGCAGCCGCATTGAGGACCGCGAGGTGCTTGGGGTGGTTCTTCATCATTTCACGACGGAATTCGAGCGAGTCTCGCCCTCCGGCGCGAGCGCACTCCTCGATAAAACACTCCATGTATATGCCATTCTGATTCGTATTCACACCACGCCAGGGCCCAACAGGCACATGCGTATTACGCATCACATACTCGGTCAGCAAGTTGGGTACTGAATAGCCCAGCTGCGCATCACCTGGTTCTTCGTACCAACCCTGCAACTGCCGCACATCTTTATTATTCTTGATTGCAGTCGGTGCGAGCCAGGCATTAATCGACTGACCAGAAACACGTGCATGCAGGGCAATCAATTCGCCTTTTTCGTTCAACCCGGCAGAGAGCTTTGCCATTGAGGTCGGACGATAAAAATCATGGCTCATGTCTTCTTCGCGGCTCCAGACCAGCTTGATTGGCGTGTCTGGATAGAGTTTGGCAACCGCGACCGCCTGATGCACGAAATCTTGCGTTCCACCGCGCCGCCCAAGTCCACCACCCAGATCGATCTTGTGCACGTCACACTTGTCAAGCTTCAAACCCGAGGCTTCAGACAAGGCAGCAATCGATGCCTCTGCGTTTTGAGTCGGCACCCAGGCTTCAGCATGATCCGCACCGAGCTTGACGATGCAATTCATCGGTTCCATCGTGGCATGTGCTACGAAAGGTGTGACGTAAACCGCTTCCACGATTTTTGCAGACGTCCGGATGGCGCCAGGCGCATCACCCACTTTCCGCTGCCAGAAGTCACCCTCAGCCTCAAGCCCTTCGCGCAGGTTTGCAGCAATGGTAGTACTGGAAGCTTTGGCGTTGGGGCCAAGATCCCAATCGATTGGCAGGTTTTCGAGTGCATTCTTGGCACGCCACCATGTGTCAGCCACCACTGCTACGGTCGAGTCGTCGACCTTGACCACACCTTTGATACCACGCATCGCTTGAACTTTCGAGGCGTCAAAACCAACCAGCTTGCCCCCAAAGACCGGACAGCTCTTGACTGCAGCACACAACATCCCGGGCAGCTGCATGTCAATGGTGAACACTTTACCTCCATTGACTTTATTGGCAGTATCGAGTCGTGGCAGCGAGGCACCGGCGATCGTCCATTGTGCAGGTTTTTTCAGCACGATTGCTTTGATATCTGGAGGCGCCAGCCTGGCAGCCGCATCTGCGACTTTGCCGTAACTGGTTTTACGGCCTGTGGCGGTATGCGTAATGACACCTTTACTCACTTTAAGATCAGAAACAGGGACTTTCCATTGATCAGCGGCCGCCTGCAACAGCATCATGCGCGCCGCAGCACCGCCACGTCGGACATAGTCCTGTGAGTCGCGGATACCACGGCTGCCACCAGTTGCCATCGAACCCCAGGCACGCCCACGCGCAAGGTTTTCACCAGGTGTCGGCTCTTGGGTGGTTACTTTGCTCCAGTCACAATCCAGCTCCTCAGCGACCAGCTGTGCCAGGCCTGTGCGAGTGCCCTGTCCCATTTCGGAGCGTGCGATGCGAATCACAACCGTATCGTCTGGCTTGACAACGACCCAGACGTTGACCTCGTCCACTGTTTTAAGCGGCACGGACTGCGCAGCAGCCGTGGATGGTAGGGCAAAACCCAGTGCAAGACCAGCACCCGCGGAAGCCCCAGCGATCATGAACAGCCGGCGTGAAGAATTCAGCGAATTTTTTGTTTGATTATTCTGATTCATGTTCATGATCCTTTAAGCTTTGCTCACGCCAGCAGTGGCGTACTCTTTAAGAACATCAGCAAGTTTTTTCTGGCCTGCTGCGACATGAATGCCATCGCGAATACGTTGATAAGTTCCGCATCGGCAAATATTAGTCATCGCTGCATCAATATCCGCGTCAGTCGGTTTAGGAACTCGCTTTAGCAAAGCGACCGCAGCCATCACCTGACCCGACTGGCAATACCCGCACTGAGGAATATCAAGTGCCACCCAGGCTTTCTGAACAGCATGGCTGCCATCTTTAGACAGGCCTTCAACTGTTGTAATTTTTTGTCCTGCAGCTCCCGACACCGGAATCGAACAGGAGCGAACCAGTTCACCGTTTAGCTGGACAGAGCAGGCACCGCACTGCGCCACACCACAGCCATATTTTGTACCGGTCAGACCTAGCACCTCACGCAGTGCCCACAACAAAGGCATATCCGGTTCAACATCGACTGAATGAACAACGCCGTTTACATTGAGTTCCATTATTCTTGTCCTTGGTCAAGTGTGGCTTGGCTGGGTTGGTGCATAGGGTTCATCTGTCGAGAGTGCGTGACACCCCAAAGACGGGAGCAAAATGATGATCAATTCACAGGCCCAATCTCGCCTGATATTAGCTGAGGGAATCACCGGCGTCACCAGATTATTCAGACCTTTTCAGAACCGTCACATGCGGACGAGAGCACTTTAAAGGAAATCTTAAAAATAAACAGGCGTTGCGCTGCGATGCACAATCGATTGTTAGCAATTACCTGTCACTTTCACTATTCACACGCCCGACCAGCAGGTAGGATCAGCTTTGGTATTCACTTTAAAAAGGTCGGCCATGAATCTGCTGTCAGCGTCTAAAAAATTAAAGAAATTCATTTTTTATTCAATGTTAGGTATCACAGCAGCTGTCGCAGGCGGCTGTGCAGCACCGGCGGATTCGTCACGCAGCTCCAGCGCCATCACCGCAGGTGCCAATGCTCAATTAGTCGTCGAAGAATTCATGGTCCCAAGTGCAGACCCAGGCATCAGCCTGTATGTGCGCAACAAGCGCCTGACCAGCACGACATCCTTTAATAAAGACAACGTCCTGCTATTTGTACATGGTGCAACCTATCCTTCAGAAACAGGGTTCGATTTGAGACTGGAAGGACTATCCTGGATGGATGTCCTCGCTCAACAAGGTTTCGATGTCTATATGGTTGATGTGCGCGGCTATGGAAAATCCACACGTCCGGGCGAGATGGACCAGCCCGCTTCAGCAAGCAAACCGATTGCCGATACAGATACCGCGGCACGTGACTATGCTGCGGCAGCAGACTGGGTTCGTAATCGCAGATCGGTACAAAAAATCAATGTACTTGGACACTCGTGGGGGACTGCTATCACTGCGCTCTACACAAGCCGTCATTCGGACAAGGTCAACCGACTTGTCCTCTACGCGCCAGTCTGGCTGCGTAAAACAGCGTCCCTGACTGACTCGGGTGGAACACTGGGCGCCTATCGCCAGGTCACGATCGATCAGGCGAGAAAACGTAAAGACACCGGACTCAAAACGGGCCAGAATCCACAGCCTGACGCATGGTTTGAAGTCTGGGCAAAAGAAACGTTTGCTTCTGACCCGCTGGGATCCCAGGCAGAGCCAAAGTTTGTCCGCGCGCCCAATGGCAGTGTTCAGGATAGCCGCATATTCTGGAGTGCCGGCAAGCCTGTTTATGATCCGGCGCTGATTAAAGTGCCAACCATGCTGATCCTGGCAGAGTGGGATGCAGACACCCCCCTTTACATGGCTGAAACGCTCTTTCCTTTGCTCACCAATGCAAACCCTAAAAAGCTTGTCATCCTGAGTGAAGGCACACATTCGATCATGAATGAGGTCAAGCGGTTTAGTCTCTTTAACGAGGTCAGCCGTTTTTATCAGGATGAACGCGCACCTTAATCAACAAAACGGTCCGCCCAATACAGAAGCGGACCGTGGTGCTTTCACCAGTTACTTCCTGGGCAAACGACCCAGCATAAAAAACTCATCATTCGGACGCATCGAAATCGTATTCGCGATGCGATTCGACATTCCGAAAAATGCAGTGATACTGGTAATATCCCAGATGTCCTCATCATCAAATCCATGCGCATACAACAACGCATAGTCGGCATCTCCCACAGACTGCGAGTCCAGGCAGACCTTGATTGCAAAATCGAGCATGGCATGCTGCCTTGGCGTGATATCTGCTTTGTGATGATTGACAGCAACCTGATCTGCGATTTGAGGATTCTTTGCATAAATACGTAAAATCGCCCCGTGTGCCATCACACAATAGAGGCAATTATTTTTTGCGCTGGTTGCCGTCACGATCATTTCGCGATCAGCCTTGGTCAGGCTCCCCGTCTCTTTGACCATCAGGGCATCGTGATATGCAAAAAAAGCCCGAAACTCATCGGGACGTCTGGCGAGGGTCAGAAATACGTTTGGTACAAAACCAGACTTTTCCTGAACGAGAAGAATTTTTTCACGAATATCGTCTGGCAATGATTCGAGTGCAGGCACGGCATATCTTGAAACAGGGGCGGCTGTGGAAGTCGAACCTGCAGGTGATTGTGCATTGGATGTCATCTTGGTCTCTGGTTATATTTATTAGACTAACAATCATGAGTGATGCAGAACTGTATGCTGAGTATAAATCCAAGCTGAACTCTGCAATATGGCTTAAATTATGAAAAATTCGGATACATGATTTTTCGTACCAATATCAAAAATAAGCATCACACCCATAGAGACATGAATGAATATCCCTCCAGTCACTTTTTGCAAGATACTCTTGGCAGCCAGCCTGACCATCAGTCTGAATACACAGGCTGAAATCACACGCATTGAAATCGAATCCACTCAGCCATTTGGTACGTTCCAAAGCGGTGAATTCGTCATCATGAAAGGCAAACTCCAGGGTGAGATCTCTTCCAAAGAACAGATTCCCGGCCTGGATCAAGTCAAAACAAATGCGAAAGGGCTGATTGAATACTCGACAAAACTTGTGCTGATCGTGCCTGCTGACAAGAGCCGTGGCAACGGCGCACTGCTCGTCGATGTCCCAAACCGTGGACGTGCCTATGCCCAGGCACTTTATAACTCGCCGCGCGACCAGCCTTTTCAATCCGGCACCTTTGAACAAGGGACGGGCTTCTTGCAGGAACAAGGCTATAGCGTTGCAGAGGTGTACTGGGAATTGGGACAAGGTGCTGAACTTCCCTCATTTAAAGACACACAGGGTCAGACAAGATTTGTTGAAGGAGTGGGATTTGCAATCATGCGTGATGCTGCGATCTTCCTCTCAAAGGCATCTGCTGATACAACAGGAGTGCCCAATCCGCTGAAAGGTCAGATCAGCCGAACGCTAGCTAGTGGCAAATCACAAACGGGTCGCTTCCTGAAGACCTTTTTACTGAACGGCTTCAACATGGCAGGCGATCGTCGCGTGTTTGACGGCATGGAAATCTTTGTTTCAGGAGCCGGTCTGTTGCCAGTTCTACAAACCGGAACAGGTCCTGAGTCCAGTGGCAATGCAGCGCCAAGTTTTACCAATCCTGAAATGCGTGGCGTTCACGAAAATCAGCTGACGATTGGTGAGATCAACTCAGCAGTCATTGCACGCGGAGAGATTCCTCCCAAAATGATTCTGGTCAGCACCTCTACAGACTTCTATTCTTTACGTGCCTCTCTTGGCAGAACTGGAGCGAGCGGTACGACCGATCAACCGATCCCGGAGAATGTGCGTATGTATGAGGTTGCTGGCTCATCGCATGTGCTGGTACCACGACAACCCAAAGACTGCACCATGCCTCATGCAGTTCTCGACTGGACACCAGTCTCCAGAGCAAGCTTTTTAAAACTGGACCAGTGGGTGACCACCAACAGTCTCCCGCCCGCCAATCAGCTTATGCCTCTCGAACGTGCAACAGGCGTGCCACCAAGCCTGCGCGCGCCAACCCATCTGCCCACAGCTGTCATTCAGGTGCCAAAGCTTGACTCAGACGGCAACGCACTGGGTGGTGTGCGATTGCCTGACCTCGTCGCTGCACTCGGGACCCATGGCGGTCAGAATGCACCACAGACGTTTACCTGTTCACTGATTGGTTCATATACCGCGTTTGCAAAAAACAAAATTGAGCGCGAAGCCAGCAACGATTCACGCCCTTCCCTTGGCGAAAGGTATCGCGACCGGGACGATTACGTGAATCGCGTCAGACAAGCCGCCGCCAGCCTGATTCAAGAAGGTTTTTTGCTGCCTGATGATGCTGCAATTATTATCCAGGCAGCAGCCTCCACCCCATTGTTTGGCGACATCAACGCCAATCCAAACCCCAGATAAATCCACACATGCATGAATCGATCATTATCATTGTTCTGATTTCGCTGATTTTCATTGCCGCCGGGATCGTCAAGGGCGTGCTGGGAATGGGTTTGCCAACGGTTGCTATTGGCATACTTGGGCTGGTCATTGCACCAGTTGAAGCAGCTGCCATGCTGGTATTGCCATCGCTGATCACCAATGTCTGGCAGCTGATTGCCGGCACCAGCTTTGTGGCCCTGAGCAAAAGATTTGGCAGCTTACTGGTTGGAATCTGTGTGGGCACACCAATCGGAGTCAGCTTTATCACTAGTGGCAATACACACATTGTGACGACAGGCTTAGGGGTCGTACTGGTTGGATATGGTGCCTACGGTTTAAGCTCCGCCAAGCTCCAGGTCGCAAAAAAAAATGAATGGTGGATGTCACCTCTGATGGGCGTTCTGACTGGCATACTGATGGGCGCAACAGGGATTTCTGCTTTGCCCGTCGCGCCCTACTTTACTGCGCTCAATCTAAAGAAAGACGATCTGATTCAGGCCCTTGGTTTGTCGTTTACCGTGTCCTCCTTTGCACTGGCAGTTGGTTTGTACTTCACAGGCCAGTTTCAGATGGCGATTGCGACGAGCTCCCTGATTGCTCTTATCCCCGCCTTTGCAGGGATGTTCCTCGGACAAGCCATCCGCAATCGTTTACGACAAGATGTCTTTCGCCGCTGCTTCTTTATTGGTCTGCTCGTGCTGGGAACCTACATGGCACTCAGGTCACTGAGCCTGGCTCTTGCGTCTTAAGTCTCAGGAAGCAGCAACATACTCTTTAGGTCGAACCATTTCGAACAGCGTATTGACTTCGACATAGTCGCCACGATAGCCGCAGCGTCCAAGTGGACGTGCAGCTGCGGTGTCAAAGATCCCATCCTTTAAAAACGCATCATTAATATGAATGCCAACCACTTCGCCCAGTGTCAGCCAACTATTGATCAGTTCTCCTTTTGAATTTTTCATTTGAGTGGTTTCGATGAGTTTGCATTCAAGCGAAGCAATCGCACGTGCGACGCGTGGCACGCTCACAATCGTTGACGGTGCGCTGGCAAGTCCGGCCAGTTTCATTTCGTCCACACCAGGTTCAAGCGTGGCAGAGGTGATATTCATTTCATTGGCAAGCTCAGCCCCCACGAAATTCGCCACAAACTCACCCACTGCATCGATATTATTCACACTGTCTTTGCGGACGCCGCTCGTACAAAAACCAATAATGGGAGGTGTTTCTGCGAACGCATTAAAAAAACTATATGGTGCAAGATTGACACGTCCCTGCACATCCATGCTTGAGATCCAGCCAATTGGCCGGGGAGCCACGATTGCTTTGAATGGGTTATGGGGTAAACCATGACCTTTACTCGGTTCGTAAAAATAATCGCTCATTTCAACCCTTTTCAAATGTATGCTCAACACCTGAGCTTAAAGATTCATAACATGGTGCGCCGCATCATTCAAGGTTTCGGCGACCCGACTCGGCGCTATACTGAATTCGTAGTTCATGACCAAGACTCATTATCTGATATTCAAGGAATAAAATGTCACACCACGATAAGATCATTGCAGCGTTTGAAACATATCAAGCCGAAAACGCAAAGTTCACAGAAAAAGGCGTAAAAGCCTCTGCTGCCCGCGCGCGTAAGGCTTTGCAAGAAATTGCTGGTTCATGCAAAGAGCGTCGCAAAGAAATTACCGCAGAAAAAGAAGCGCTTGAAGGTCAGGCAGCCCCAAAAGAGGCTGGCAAAGGTATGTCTCAGGATGCAGCGCGTCACGCACACGTCCGTAAATAAGAATCGGACACCTCCGCTTCTTGAATTTGTTTAAAAAATGACTCCTTCTGGAGTCATTTTCTTACGTGATTCACCGAATAAATATGCAGTCCCTCACTCATAAGTATGCAATGATCAAATTTGATAAAAAATATTTCACACTTTGTGTATTTTCAATATTGTTATTACAGGGATGCAGCTCTACGAATCCGAGCTTTTCTGATATGTCGCAGTCGTATCAGAATCTGATGGAAAGCTATAACTTGAACAGCACACTTCTCAACGTCGTGCGCGCTTCCAAAAATCGTCCTCTGAGCTTCCTGGCAATCCCCTCCATTACAGGGACTGGCTCGATCAATGAGAGTGCAGGCCTGAGCGCCAATATTCTAAGCTCTTTACCCAGCACGGTTGGCGGATTCTTTTCTGCGGGAGCTGGTACGTATTACACGGGTGGCGCGCAGGCAACTCTAGGCAGATCATTTACCTTTACACAATCGTCTATGGACAATGCCGAGTTTCAAAGACAAATCCTGACTCCGATCTCACTGGAAACGATAAACTATTTTAATAGTCGTCATACAAATAAAGAACTGCTTTTTTCGATGACGCTTTCTGCTATAGAAATCAAATACCCGAATCAGGCGCCGGAAATATACAACAACTACCCTGACTCAAGATCTTATGGTGAATTTCAAAATTTATTGCACCGACTGGTACAGAACGGATTATCGACACAGATGCTTGAGACAAAAGAAAATATTGGTCCGCTGATGCCCAAGATCTTCAGGAATAAAGAAGTATTCCAATACCTTGATGCCAAAGACAAGCAAAACCTGAGCCTGGAGGAGGTATCCACCCTTGATGGTACGCGTTTCCAGCTGGTTCAGACCCATCGAAAAGCAAATATTTGTTTTGTCAGAAACGCAGATGCTCAGGAAGTCATTGCCGAATTTGGGGACTCATTTTTTTGTTTTAATCACTTTGATGCGTATGACAAAAAGAAAAAATATGCTGCGCTCAATGAGAGCACGAATGAACATCATCATAAAACCTCTATCCGCTTTATCACGCGGTCCAACCATGAAATATTTGACTATCTGGGCGCCATTTTGCGCGCGCAAATCAAAAATCCTGAAAACATCCCTTCGATCAACAACAAGACGCCGTCAACAGATGATGTGCCACTCATCATCAAAAACATTCCAATCCTGGTCATTGAAAAAAACAAATCCTCCAGCAAGGCGCTCGCAACCACAGCCTATGACGACGACGTATATTCCATTCCTGTTGAAAACAATGGGTATAGCGCAGTCGTTGTGAACTTGTTGAGCCAGCTGCTGGCCTTGAATCGCGTACCGGGATCCATTCCACCTTCGCCTGCCATTCTGATTAAATAAAACCCCTTGTCCTTCAATACGCTCTACAACGCAAGCTGAGAAAAATATGAATAGTGATCTGAAAAAGAATCAGCAAATTATTTTATTGAGTCGTCCGACAGGCTGGGTCACACCTGAAAACTTCAAACTGATTGAGTCGGATATGCCAGCGCCGGCTGAAAATCAGGTGCTCATCCGCAATCACTACCTTTCACTCGATCCTTACATGCGCGGCAGAATTTCAGACGCAAAGTCCTATGCACAGCACGTCAATATTGGCGATCTAATGGTAGGTGGTGCAGTGGGTGAGGTGATTGAGTCGAGATCATCAACGTTCAACGTCGGCGATTCCGTTCTTGCAGCAACAGGCTGGCAACTTTTTGCCGCCATGAATGCCGATCAGGTCACAAAAATTGATACAAGCCGTGTGCGCGCCTCAGCCTACCTCGGTGTACTCGGAATGCCTGGCATCACTGCATGGCGCGGACTCATGGAAATATGCGAGCCAAAGGCCGGCGAAACAGTGGTGGTTGATGCTGCATCCGGAGCTGTCGGCTCCGTAGTCGGACAACTTGCCAAACACCTTGGATGCCATGTGGTCGGCATTGCTGGTGGACAGGAAAAATGCCGCTACGTCGTTCAAGAACTTGGCTTTGATGCCTGCGTGGATCATCGTTCCAGTCATTTTGCAGACGAACTGAAAGCCCAATTACCAACAGGCATCGATTGCCTCTTTGAAAATGTCGGAGGATCGATATTCGAGACCCTGCTCACACTCATGAATCCCTTTGGTCGCATCGCACTGTGCGGCATGGTGTCTGAGTTCAATCAGCCGCCACACGCTTACAGGACACTTCGATCCATTCTGGTCAACCGACTCAAACTGCAAGGCTTTATTGTTTCAGACAAAATGGATGCCTGGCCTGCTATACGTTCGAATCTGCATGAACTGGTTGCAACAGAGAAATTAAAATTCCGCGAGTCCGTCGCAATGGGTTTATCCAGCGCACCAACAGCCTTTGTCGGTCTGCTCAAGGGCGAAAATTTTGGCAAACAGGTCGTTAAACTGACATGATAAAAATGAATCCTAACAATAATTACCGTCGTACGGTTCTCGCTGCTGCCGTCTTTTTTCTGGCTGCCGGACTGACGAGTCATCCGGCAATCGCGCAATCCTATCCAAACAAACCCATTCGTATCGTAGCCTCCCAGAATCCGGGCGGCACGACAGATGCGACTGCCCGCGCCTTTGCAGACTACTTCACGCAAAAACTTGGAGTTTCAGTCACCGTTGAAAATCGTCCGGGTGCTGGCGGCATGATTGCTGCTGAAAACGTTGCGCACGCCACCCCAGATGGTTATACGCTTTTTGTCGGGTTGCACAGTCAATTGGCGCAGGCCCCCGTGCTATTCAAAAAACCACTCATTGATCCGGACAAGGATCTGATTCCCGTGGCTGCAGTCACTGCAGGAGGTTTGCCCACAGCCGTGCGTTCGAGCCTGCCCGTAAAAAATGTTAATGAACTGGTCGAGCTCTCACGCAAACAAGTCATTAATGCCGGCAACTATTCAATTGGTTCTGGCTGGCACTTATTGCTCACGCAACTCGCCAAAGAAACAGGTGGGCAATTCACCGTGGTCAGCTACAAGGGTACGCCACCCATGTTTGCCGATCTGGTGGGACAACAGACAGACGTCGCAACGGGTTCTGTAATCAGCATTAGCCCTTTTATGCAACGCGACGGTTTGCGCGTCATTGCCATCATCTCTGACCGTCGCAGCACAAAGTTTCCGGATGCACCAACTTGGGCGGAACAAGGCTTTACCAGCCCGGCCTTTAGCAAGCTGCTCGAATACAACATGCTGCTTGCGCCAGCTGGCACACCTCAAGAGGTGCTGGATAAATTATCCAGCGTGGCAGCAGGAGCCGCGACACAATCGCCAAAAATGGCCAACCTGCTTGAGATGATCGGTTCGGACGAACCCGTTCTGGTCGGTGCTCCTCTGCTTAAAATGATCAGCGAAGTCTGGCCGGTCTATCGTTCGTTAACAACAGAGCTTAAGCTGACTCCGGAATAATCCGACACTAATAAAAGATCCAATGACAACAACAATGACAACAACAACCGTACCCCGCCTGTTTAATAAGAATCTCGTCCTTCTCATTCTGTGCCAGGGTATTTTCCTCACCAATAATGTGACCTTTATTGCCATTAACGGCCTGGTAGGCTTGAGTCTGGCCAGTGCCGCCTGGATGGCAACACTGCCTGTGATGGGATACGTTGTGGGCGGTGCGCTTTCCACAACTATTGTGGCAGCCACTCAAAAAAAGCTGGGACGTAAAAGATCTTTTCAGCTTGGTTTACTCGTGGCAATGTTTTCTTCGCTGCTATGCGGCTACGCAGCAGTCACTAAAAACTTCTGGCTCCTGACGCTCGGCACGTTCATTGCAGGTTACTACAGCGCAAATGGCCAGCTGTACCGCTTTGCAGCAGCGGAACTCACGCATATCAGCCTGCGGGACAAGGCCGTTTCATGGGTGCTCGCAGGCGGCATCATGGGCGCGGTTATTGGCCCTAATCTTGCGGTCGTAACTAGAAATTCATTTGAGACACCATTTTTAGGTGCTTACCTGACGCTCACCGTCGCTGCATTACTTGGCATGTGTGTCATGCACTTTATTCATTTTCCTGATGAAGTCACCGTCAAAAAGGAAACACCACCAGGCAGAACGCTTTCTGAAATCATGCGGCAACCGGTCTTTCTCGTTTCAGTGATTGGTTCCGCACTGGGCTATGGCGTGATGAATCTTCTGATGGCAGCCACCCCGCTTGCCATGCAGGTATGCGGCATGCCCTTTTCCGATACAGCACTGGTACTTGAATGGCACGTGATCGGGATGTTTGCACCTGGATTTTTCACGGGCTCACTCATTAAGCGCTTCGGTATCATCCCTGTCATGTCCGTCGGTGTCCTGCTCAATCTCGTTTGTATCGGCATTGCCCTGACAGGCAGCGATTTGCATCAATTTGTGCTGGCCCTGTTTGTGCTCGGTGTTGGCTGGAACTTCCTTTTTACAGGCGCCACCACACTTGCTATCTCAGCCTACCGCCCCGAAGAAAAGGACAAGGCCCAGGGTGCCATCAATTTCTTTGTCTTCAGCACCATGGCGATTACTTCTTTCAGTTCAGGCGCGCTCGTCACCACGAAAGGCTGGACGCTCTTGAATGTAGGATCACTCTTTCCAGTGCTTTTGATCGGTGGAGCATTGATCTGGCTGGTCTACAAACAGAAACAGGTGCGTACGTAACGCGATCCATTCACACCGTCTTGGTGTGCGAACAGATCATCTGCTTAATTAAAAAAGGCTTGCGTCGCAAGCCTTTTTCTTCACCAGCAACGTGTTCTAAACACCTTCGACAATACGAATATCACGTTCTGCCGCATTCTTGCCCAAAGCAGCAATCGCTTCCTGATATGCAGGACTGTTATATGCAGCGAGTGCGGCATCCACACTTTCAAACTCGATCAGAACAGTACGCTGATTCAGTCCATCCTCTTTAGTCGCAGCCGGCATGCCACGTGCGAGAAATGTTCCGCCAGCCGCTGTTAGCGCGGGGCCGGCTAGCTTGGCATAGGCCGCCAAGGCATCCGTGTTGGAAATTGAACGGTAAGAACTGATCCAATATGCTTTTGCCATAGTTATCTCATACGTAAAGGTAAAAATTCAGATTTTAAAAACACTACATTATTAACATACAAAAAGGAAATGAGTTTACGTAAGTGTAAAGTTCAAGCTTCCTAGTTTTTCTATTCTGGTTTCCAGTCTGTCTCCTGGTTTGAGCCAGACCTGTTTGTCTTTGGGATAACCAGTAATCACTCCCTCAGGTGTTCCTGTAAAAATAATATCGCCAGGCTCAAGGGTGAAGATCTTTGAGGTGTAGCTCACAATCTGAGCACATTTAAAGACCAGATCATTGGTGTTGGATGATTGTCTGACCTGCCCATTGACGTACTGCTCGATCTTTAAATTATCAGGGTTCCCTACAAGGTCAGACGTCACAACATAAGGACCAACAGGAGCAAACCCATCGTTCGTTTTTCCAATCATCCACTGACTGCTGCGTTGCTGTAAATCTCTCGCGGTAAAGTCCTGGCCTGTCGCATACCCGAACACATAGGATAAAGCCTGGGCTTCGCTCACATTGCTTGCGCGTCTGCCCATTACGATGACCAGCTCTGCTTCATAGTCAAACTTTTCGGCATTGACAGCCGATACTTGAATAACACCCTGATGTGCATTCAACGTGTTATTGAATTTATTGAAGAGAATCGGAAGCTTGGGAATAGGGTTGTTCGTTTCGCGCGCATGCTTGGCATAATTTAACCCGACACAAATAATTTTCTCAGGATTGGTAATTGCTGGACCATATGTGATGTTTGATTCGTCAAGGAATAAGCCTGCGTGACCTTTTTCGAGCGCAAGTGCTACAACGTTTGTCAGCCCCTGGTCACCAAACTGAATCAAATCATCTGTGGTGCGCGGTGCTTTCAACTTAAACACTTTGGCCGCTTGATCGACTTTCAGAATTCCTTTGGGTGTTTTAACTCCCAACAAATACTCATCACCCTGCCGGTAATTCAATACCGTCATATTGGTCGCCATCACAGGATTTGCAATCTTTTTAAGTGGGGACATTCCTGCACCCACACCTTGCGCCTGCGCCTCATCACTGATCGTTGTCGAGGCGAGCGCAGAGACACCCGCAGCGAGTGCTGATACTTTTAAAAAATTACGGCGTTGATTCGTCATCTTCTTATCTCCGTGATCAGCTTGTCAGCAAGCCTGTTTTCAATAGACGGCCCATATGTCCTTCACTCATGCTGTTCGAATTTACTCCTGTTAGGCAGGCCAGTTAAGTGATTTTCAATTACCTGAACATTGCTGCATTGCAAGAATCATGTGCATCATTTGAATCACTATCGCAAACAACATTGAGCTGATACGATCGGCTCAGGCATCCATTATAAAAATATACACACGCTGGACTCTGGAGACATTAGTGGAAGTCACCCTTATCAAAAAAAGCCTTTTTGCATTGGCGCTGGTTTTAAGTTCTGTTGTTGCGACGCCATTCACTGCAAGCGCGACAACGACGTACGTCGATATTGCACTGCAAGGCCAAGTGGCGTCTCCCGACGAAGGGCAAATGGAGGGGGTGGTCGTCACCGCACAAGAAAAAGGCTCAACCATCTCAATTTCGGTACTGACCAATGCCCGAGGCCATTTCCAGTTCCCCCGATCAAAACTGCGAGCGGGTGTGTATGACTTGCGCATTCGTGCCACGGGATTTGATCTTGAACAACCAGTCACTGCTACCGTCAGTAATAGTGATTCGATCGAGATCAATATCAAACTTCAAACCACACGCGACCTCTCATCGCAGCTCACCAATGCCGAATGGATATACAGCGTACCCGGTACAGTTAAAGATAAAACTGCACTCTTGAATTGTGTCGCATGCCACACACTGGAACGCGTCGTAAAGTCTAAATACACCGAAGAAGAATTCATGAGCAGCATCCTCCCAAGGATGCAGAGTTACGTCAATCAGAGCATGCCCGGCGCGCCCCAGCTACGCAAAGGTGAGCGACAAATGGAAGAACGTGGCGATCAACGCATTCAGGTCTATCAGGAGCTTGGTAAATTTTTGGCCAAAATCAATCTGGGCGGACGCAATACGTGGTCTTATCCTCTGCAGACTTTCCCCCGACTCAAGGGTGACTCCACTAAAGTGATTTATACAGAATATGATTTACCCAGGCCGACCATCCAGGCTCATGACGTGATTTTGGATAAAAATGGACAAATCTGGTTTTCGAATTTTGGCGAACAAAAAATTGGCAAAGTTGATCCAGCTACTGGCGTGCTGAAAGAAATCGATGTTGCGCGGGCTAAACCAGAGTGGCCATCTGGGATACTCGCTATGCGCCCGGATCGCGAGGGAAAAATATGGATCGGCAATATGTATCAGGCATCGATTGCACGCTTTGATCCTGAGACTGAGACATTCAAGTTCTTTACCCCCCCTAAAGAAGACAACCTGCCCTCCACTCAGCTCAACCAGGTCTCACCTTACAACACAGGTGTCGATGGCAAAGTCTGGGCACAAAACAGCGGGTTTGCAGGTGTGCACCGCTTTGATCTGGAAACTGGAAAAGTTGAGACATGGGCACCTTTTAAAGACTCAAAGAAAGTCCACAATATTTATGATGTGATATCAGACTCCAGGAACAATGCCTTCTTTACCGACTTTCGCAACGAACATATTGGTCGGATTGATGCAAAGACCGGTGAGATCAGAATATTTGAAATCCCGACCAAACTCGCCTCTCCCAGGCGAGGTTCGATGGATGACCAGGATCGCCTCTGGTTCGGTGAGTATCGTGGCCACCGGATAGGCATGTTTGACACGCGGACCGAGACATTCAAAGAATGGCAGATCCCGACGCCATACTCTGCAAGCTACGATGTCGTTCTGGACAAGGATGCATTTGCCTGGACGGGCTCCATGACCACTGACCGGATCGCCAGGCTCAACACACAGACCGATGGGATCATCGAATACCAACTCCCAAGATCGACCAATATTCGTCGCGTCTTTATTGATCATACGCAGCCCAGACCTGTGCTCTGGCTGGGCAATAATCACGGCGCATCAATCGTCAAGCTTGAAACGCTAGATGAGTAATATTCGAGCGACGCTTTCCTTTCAGAAAACAGCGCCTCCAGCTATATTAGGCATGTGCGTGTACATGACGTTCGTGCGTATTTTTATCATCCAAAGGAAATTGAGAATGAAAAAAGTTACAGCTCTATTTTTATCCGCTACAGGATTATTTCTAAGCTTCAGTTGTCTGGCCCAATCGGCATCAAGACTGGATGACGTGATCAAGTCCGGCAAACTGCGTGTGTGCAGCCCTGGCGACTACAAGCCCTTTGCTTTAGCCAAACCAGACGGCACCTTTGAAGGAATCGATATCGATCTGATTCAAGCTGCAGCCAAATCACTAGGCGTTCAGGTCGAGATGGTCAAAACAAGCTGGCCCAAACTGCTGGATGATTACACTGAGAAATGTGACGTTGCAGTAGGTGGCATTTCGTCGTCAACAGATCGCGCAAAACGTGTGGGCCTGATGACAGCTTATATGGTCAACGGCAAAGCACCGATCGCACTTTGTACGAATACCAAAAAATTCCAGACTGTTGCCGACATCAATAAACCTACAGTCACTGTCATCACCAATCCAGGTGGCAGTAACGAAAAATTTGTCCGCGCCAACCTGCCAAACGCCAAAGTGGTGGTCTACAACGATAACGTCACCATTTTTGACGAAATCGTAAAAGGCAATGCTGATGTGATGATTTCAGAATCTGTTGAAACCATTGTTCAGCAAAAAGCCAAGCCTACGCTTTGTGCGATCAATCCTGACAAACCCCTGCAGTATGGCGAGATGACATATTTACTGCCGCGCGGCGATTTGCCCATGAAAGCCTGGTTTGACACCTGGATTCATTTAAGTAAAGCCTCAGGCGAATACGATCGTATTGTGGACAAGTGGCTGAAATAAGCTCGTTTCAGTAAGTTGCGAGAAAATCGTGATGTTTGAACATACATGACCTCGCAACCAGGCCCACCATATTGATGCATGACAACTAACAGGCCTAGCTAGTAAAAAATAATTTGATTCCAAATCCAATCAGGCAGATTCCTGCAGTCTTTTCAAGGATGAGAGGCATGATTGGATTTGACCTGAGACGCTCAGCTAAAAAATACGTGAGCAAGACAACAGAAAGTCCATACAGAAAAGTCAAAACGGCGACAGTCACCGCCATGAAGGAAAAAGTCGTAAAGCCCTGATGATTGACTGGATCCACAAATACCGGAAAAAAAGCCATATAAAACACAATTGCCTTTGGATTGAGCAGCGTGATGGCAAGGGCCTGGCGCATGTAATGATAGGGCTTGATATTCAGTATTGGGGCAGCACCGGGCTTGGCAAGGAGCATCCTGCCGCCCATGTAGGCAAGGTACGCAGCACCCGTCCATTGAACGAGGTGAAATGCCGCAGGGTAATTGATGAGCAAGGCGGATAGCCCTGCCAGCGCGCACCACAGCAAGACTTGATCGCCGGCAATCACGCCAAATGTCGCACCCATTCCTCCCCGGATCCCGCCTTTGCTAGTTGATGTGATCAACGCAAGATTCCCGGGCCCTGGTATCAGCAATAAAATAATGATGGCAATTACAAATGCACCATAATCTGTCACGCCAAGCATCTTTATGTCCTTCATCCCACAAGTTGATAAGAGATATTACCCAAGTTCTCCGTCGGACAGGACGAACCATTCAAATTCGGGCGAAGTAAATCATTTGATACTTTTTAACAGCAGGACTTACTGTGAAAACTGAAGCGTCGCGAGCCTGGAGTAGAGTCCAGACTGTCTGAGCAGTTCGGAATGAGTGCCCTGTTCAACAATTCTGCCTCCATCAATGACCACGATGCGATCAGCTCGTAATACTGTTGCAAGTCGATGAGCAATGATCAGAGACGTTTTTCCCTCTAGCAAGGCATTGAGGGCGCGTTGCACGTCACGTTCAGATTCAGCATCAAGTGCGGAGGTCGCTTCGTCAAGCAGCAAGATCTGGGGACTCTTTAACATCGTTCTTGCAATAGAGATGCGTTGCTTCTGCCCCCCCGACAGACGAACGCCACGTTCACCCAAAAAGCTCTGATAACCCTGTGGCATCGCAGTAATAAACTCGTGGGCACAGGCTTTTTTTGCAGCCTCGATGACTTCGTCATCGCTTGCCTCAAGCCGCCCATAGCGAATGTTCTCCATCGCCGTATTTGCAAAAATAAGCGGCTCCTGTGAAACGACACCAACCTGGGTTCTCAGCACATCAAGAGGCCAGGCTTCAATCTCTTTACCAAAGACACTGATGCGACCCGTCTGGGGTGCATAAAAGCGTAAGAGCAAAGAGAAAACTGTCGTTTTGCCGGCGCCAGAGGGTCCGACCAAGGCATAACTCTGGCCTTGAGGAATAGATAACTGAAACTGAGCCAGTGCCTGATCGGCGGGTCGCGAGGGGTAGGAAAAGCATACCTGATCAAACTCAATTGCAGGGACGCAGGGATCAACCACTGCTGGACGGGAATGAACACTCGATACATCGCTTCGAAAGGATTCAATGGTTGGTCGTGCCTGGATCAACTCAACCAGTCGCTCTGTTGCACCTGCTGCACGCTGCAAATCACCCCAAACTTCGGACAGTGCACCAATGGATCCAGCCACCAGTACTGCATACAAAACAAACTGTGTCAGTTGACCTGTGGTGATCTGCCCCGACCCCACCTGAAGTGCCCCGACCCAGAGCACAAACACAATGACACCAAAGGCCAGCGCAATAGCCAGTGCTGTGAGCAGCGCGCGTGTCTTGATTCTCTCTTTGGCTACAGTGAAGGCAAGCTCAACTGCCTGCTGATATCGCTGTTGTTCGTAAGGCTCCCTGACAAACGCCTGTACGGTCTGGATCGCGCCCAAAATCTCACCTGCAATGGCACTCGTATGCGCAACCTGATCCTGACTTGCACGCGACATTTTTCTGACTCGCCGACCATATGCCCAAAGCGGTAAAATCGTGACCAGCAGCAACACGATCATGATGCCTGCCAGCCAGGCACTGGTCGCAAGCATCATGGCAATGCCGCCAATCGTCATAACGAGGCTTCGCAAGGCAACAGAAATACTTGTCCCAACAAGAGTCTGGATCAAGGTCGTATCGCTCGTCAGCCGTGACAGGACCTCACCACTTTGCAACGTCTCAAAATACGCCGGGTGCTGGCGCAAGACATTTTGAAAGACACGCTCACGCATATCGGCGACCACCCGCTCTCCAAGCCAGGACATGTAATAAAACCGTGTCGCAGTCGCGACCGCCAGCAAGATCGAAATCAGTAAAAGATAGATGAATTGACGGTGCACTTCCTGGCTGGTCAAGCCGATATCAATTAACTGCCTGAATGCCAGCGGGACTGACAACGTCGCACCCGCAGCAAGGAAGACAAAAACAAAGGCCAATAACCAGCGCGTACGATATTGTTGAAATATCCTGTATTCCTTGAGCCATCGCCGAATGCTCCCCAACTGCACTTTTTTCTTGCTCATCGATTCACGCTCAACACTGTATCAATTTTGATATTAGCGCGTAATTTTTTCTCCATTAAATTTCGCTGATCTGGCATGAACCGAGAGCGGCCGTCATTCAACAGTCACATTTGCAGTCGTAACAACATCTTTCCAGAGTGCGTGTTCATTCAACACGTCAGCGCTGAAATCGACAGCAGGCGTATAGATCAACTCTGCTCCTTGGGCGAGCATTGCCGCCTTCAGATCAGGCAGGATCAACACATTCCTGACGGCTTCTTCAAGCTGCGCAACTACAGCTTGCGGGGTACCCTTGGGTGCAAAAAAACCATATAGATTATCTGCCTGCATATCTTCAATTCCACTCTCTTTTAACGTTGGCATATCAGGCAGCAAGCCAACTCTCTTTCCTGAGGCGACGGCTAATATTTTTATTTTGTTCCCATTGACCAGCGCCATGGATCCCGGAATACTGTCGAACATCATGCTGGAGGATCCTGATGCAAGCTCTGGCAGTGCCTGTGAGCTGCCCTTGTAGGGAATATGCGTGAGTAGCACGCCCGTTCGAATCGCAAAGAGCTCAGACTCAAGATGCGAGAGCGTACCAGTCCCCTGCGAAGCAAAATTGTATTTGCCTGGATTGGCTTTCAGGTAGGCAACCAGTTCACTGACTCGGCTGACGGGTAATGTTTCAGGGACGACAAGGATATGCGGCACGTTTCCCAAGCCAGCAATGGGTACAAAATCATCGATCAGGCTCGCCTGCTGCTTTTTATAAATGCTCGCGGCAATCGCCTGGTTCGTGACACCTGCAATATAAAGGGTATAGCCGTCAGCGGGAGCCTTCGCGGCGGCGACCAAACCAATAGCCCCCCCAGCGCCCGGACGATTTTCCACTACGACCTGTTGACCGAGTACAACAGAAAGTTTCTGACTGATGGCGCGTGCCAGCACATCCGTCGCTCCCGCGGGAGGAAAGGAAATAATAACTTTAATGGGTTTATCTGGATAAGCGGCACGCACCGGATGATGGCCCGCCCAACCCAGGCAGAGTCCAAGCAACAGCACACCGAGCTGACAGAATTTCGCTTTTGAAATACGACTCAGATCAGTACTTGAATGCAAAAATACCATCATGAAACCTTGATTGAGTTGCGAGAGGCGCGTGATGTTTGACCCATTACGCACTCGTTACTCAAGCAAAATTCATGCCACACCTGAACCGACGTCAGAGACCACCCATGCAAGTGGCATGCTTATTGCTTTTAAAACATATATTCTTGAGTGACAGCCAAGCAACAGATAACCTCATTACAAACCAGGTGAAGATCGGTCATGAAAATACTGCTCGCACGGATGAACCACGAAACCAATACATTTTCACCAATCGAGACACCACTTGCCTCGTTCGGTGAAAATGGCCCGCTATACGGTGATGCAGCCTATCAGGCTTCTAAAGGGACTCGCACCGGCATTGCTGCATTCATCGATCTGGCCGAGGCCGCCGGTCATGAGATCGTCGTTGCCATCAGTGCGACGGCCAATCCCAGCGCCAGGGTAGAAGCGTCCGCCTATCTCAACATCTGCGATGCAATCGTTGCCGCCGCCAAGGGCTGTGATGCGGTCATGCTGGACTTGCATGGCGCGATGGTTGCCCAGAACACCGACGATGGCGAGGGTGAACTTCTCGAACGCGTCCGTGCGGAGCTTCCACACGCTCCAATCGCGGTCGCTTTAGACCTGCACGGAAAAATGACGGACCGGATCATCAACAATGCAGACGTCATTATCAGTTTTAAAACATACCCACACGTAGATATGTATGAAACAGGAGAGCATGCAGGCCGATTGCTCCTGGACATGATTGCAGGTCGCAGCAAACCTGTCATGGCCTGGCGCAGACTCCCGCTTATGGTGCATACACTTTGCAGCCGTACCGATAAGGGTCCGATGCACGAGGCGGTCAATATGGCCAGACAGGCGGAATCTAATGGCATGCTCGGCGTATCTGTGCTGGCCGGCTTCTCACTGGCCGATATTGCCGCACCATGCATCAGTGTGGTTGTCGTCGCCGATGGCGACAAACAGGCTGCGGAGAAGATGGCAGATGAAATTGCAGATTACATCTGGACACAGCGTGAGGACTTTATTTATCACAGCGAACCCCTTGCGACGTCTATCCGCCGTGCCAAAGAACAAGCTGCCCTGCCTGGTTCGGGTCCCGTACTGCTCCTGGACCATGGTGACAACTGCATGTCCGGCGGTACGTGCGACGACATGCATGTATTGCATGAGGCCCTGGCTCAAGGACTAACTGATATCGTCGTAGGTCCTGTTTGCGATCCAGAAGCAGTCCAGACCATGATAACTGCCGGAATCGGCCAGACAATCACACTCAGGGTTGGAGACAAAGTCCCCCTTACTCAACTTGGCATCACCCCTGTATCACGGGAATTGACCGGTAGGATCGCACGCATCACGGATGGGGAGTACATCATGAGTGGTCCGACCTACACGGGGCAGCGCATGCGAATGGGCCGAACCGTACTGTTCGAAACACCCGCCGCACAGATCATCGTCACAGAGACTCCGCATGAGCACTGGGATCTTGGCATCTTTGAACATATCGGCATTGATCCGACAAAGCACTGTTATGTCCTGCTGAAGTCACGTATGTATTGCCGGCCAGTTTTCGTGCCGCTTGCCAAAGCAGTGGTCGAGTGTGACGGAGGGGGAGTCACCAGTTCGGACTATTCCCGATTCCCCTTTGCACAAATCATACGTCCGGTCTACCCACTTGACAACGAGACAGTGTATGAATCGTGTATCCAGCAGTGAGGCCAGCATGACAAACCAACCGATTTATCCGACGATCTAAAAAAGGCAGTGCACCATGAGCGACTATTCAATTTTCAATGCTGGCAATATTGTGCTGCAATCCGGCATCACTTTTCGTGATGCCAAACTGGCCTATAAAACATTTGGCCAGCTCAACGCAAGCAAATCAAATGTCATCCTGTGCATGACACCGTTTGGCGCTCACCACACAGACATCCTTTGGCAGGTCGGGCCTGGCAAGGCACTGGATACAGACAAGTATTTCGTCATTATCCCTAATCTGTTTGGCAATGGGCTGTCCTCCTCTCCCAGCAATGCGACGGATCCATTTAGTGGGAACCGCTGGCCAAATTTCACGATTGCCGACAACGTCTCCGTGCAGCATAAGTTATTAACGGAGGAGCTTGGCATTGACTCTCTGGCACTGGCAACAGGATGGTCCATGGGTGGCTTGCAAGCCTATGAGTGGGCAGCAGCTTATCCTGCAATGGTCAAACGGCTCGCAGTGATCTGTGGGGCGGCAAAATGCTCGCCACACAATCAGGTATTCATCGAAGGGGTGCGCGCCACGCTCACAGCGGACGCAGCCTACCAGAATGGCACCTTTGTCCAGCGGCCCGAACGGGGATTACGCGCGATGGCTCGCAATTACGCGGCAATGGCCATGTCGCAAACGTTCTATCGTGAGGAAGTATGGCGTCAGGCGGGGTTTTCTTCTCTTGAGGATTTCCTCATCATGTCCTGGGAAGCAAACTTCCTCAAGCGAGATGCAAACAATCTCGTGGCACACATGTGGACCTGGCAATATGCGAACATCTCAGTCAATGATCGTTATCAGGGCGACTTTCATGCCGCACTAGGTGCAATCACCGCAAATGCACTGATCATGCCAAGTGTCACGGACCTGTATTTTCAGGTTGAAGACAATCGACTCGAAGTCCAGCAAATGTCGCGTGCAAGACTCGTGCCGATCGAATCCGTATGGGGTCACAGGGCAGGCCTGCCATCAGCAAACATACATGATGCGGCATTTATCTCTGCCGCTATCACAGAGCTTCTGGCTCAGGACTGAGCCATTCCGAAAGCAAAGTCGCGGCCGGGTGCCGCGGCAAGTAACGCCTGGGTATATGCGTGCTGAGGCTGAAGAAACACGTCACGAATCGCACCCTGTTCGACAATCTTCCCTCGTTGCATCACAATCACCCGATCACATATCTGGCTGGCAACGCGAAGATCGTGCGTAATGAACAAAATACCAATCTGAAGCTTTTGCTGAATATCATTGAGCAAATCCAGGATTTGTGCCTGAACAGAAACATCAAGAGCAGAGACGGCCTCATCGGCGATCAGTACTAGTGGCTCGCATGCAAGTGCGCGTGCAATCGATATTCTCTGACGCTGCCCACCTGAGAATTCACTCGGATAACGATGCAATGCATCAGGTTTGAGGCGAACAAGCGTCATCAGCTCTTCTGCACGCTGCCATGCCTGACTCGCTGACACACCAAAATTTGTCGGGCCCTCAATAATCGACTGGCCCACTGTTCGACGCGGATTCAGGGAACGATAAGGATCCTGGAATACCACCTGCACAATGCGTCGAAGTGGCGATAAATCCCTTCCCTGCAATGACGCCACAGAAAGTCCATCAGCATAGATATCGCCAGAGGTCGGCTCTATCAGGCGTGCAATACAACGAGCAACTGTTGATTTGCCCGATCCAGACTCTCCTACAATTCCTACTGTCTCACCTGGCAAGACTTGCAGTGTCACATCGCTGGCGGCAACCACAACATGCTTGCGTCGCGGCCAGGCACCTGAGGTATAGGTTTTGACAAGGTGATGCGTGCGGATCAATGCCTGCCCCTCACGCACAGGCGGACGATTGCGGGGCACGAGGCTAGGAACCGATGCGAGCAGCATCTGTGTATAAGCTTCAATTGGTTGCTGCAAGACTTGACGTGTCGGTCCTTGCTCCACCATTTCACCAAGTTGCAGGACTACAACCTGATCAGCGATTTCAGCCACAACACCTAAGTCATGCGTAATGAACAACACAGCGGTATCGCTACCGCGTTGCAACTCTGCAATCAGTTTGAGAATTTCAGCTTGCGTCGTCACATCAAGTGCAGTGGTCGGCTCATCACAAATCAATAATGCAGGCTTGAGAATCAGCGCCATCGCAATGACGATACGCTGGCGTTGCCCACCAGACAACTGATGCGGATACGCGGCATACATCCGCTCAGGATCCGGAAGTTTGACCTGATTGAAGATTTCAATGATACGGGTACGACGGTTGCGCGTGCTCAGGCTACTGTGCTGGGCAAGCATCTCATCAACCTGCTCACCGCAGGTCATAATGGGATTCAAAGCGGTCATCGGCTCCTGAAACACCATCGCCATGGTGGCTCCACGGAGCTTTCGCAGCCTGTCATCTGAGAGTTCTAAAATATTTTCGCCCAGCAGATCAATTCGACCGCAAGCAGGTACCAGTGTAGAGGGCAACAAACCCATCACCGCTTGAGCAATGACAGACTTGCCCGAGCCAGACTCTCCGACCAGACAGACAATTTCTCCCTTTGCCACACTGAATGAAATGTCACGTACGGCATGGCGTCGATCCGCACTGGCTGGCAAATCAATCGTCAGATGATCAATTTTTAAAACAGCATGTGTTGTCATCATGACCTCAGCCACCACGCTTATTGAACTTTGGATCGAGCGTATCGCGTAACCCATCACCCAGAATATTGACAGCCAGGACAGTCAGTGCCAAAAAAATCCCTGGGAACAAAACTGTCTGGGGAAACTGATTGAATTGTGTACGACCATCAGCCATGATGTTGCCCCAGGTTGCAATGTCGGGCGGCAACCCAACACCCAGAAAGGACAGAATGGCTTCAACCAGAATAGCGGAAGCACAGACATAGGTCCCTTGTACAAGGAGTGGCGCAATTGCGTTCGGTAAGATATGCCTGCACAGGATCATCACGGTCGGAGTACCTAACGAAATAGCGGCCTCGACATACGCTTCTTCGCGAATCGACAAAACAATTGATCGCACAAGTCTCGCAACACGCGGGATTTCCGGAATCGTAATAGCCACCACAACCGTCAGTAATGTTGGACGCCAGAGCGCCATCAGCGTAATTGCAAACAGAATGCCAGGAATCGCCATCACGCTATCCATGATGCGCATGATCACATTATCCAGGCGCCTGAAATATCCTGCAGCGATTCCAACCAGCATTCCGCCAGTCAGGGCCAGGCACGCGACCGCGATCCCGACTGTCAGCGAAATCCGCGCACCATAGGCAATTCTGCTCCAGGTATCACGACCGAGGCTATCGGTTCCCATCAAAAAGAAATGTTCAAACGTATCGCCGGATAAATTATTGAACTCTGCCTGTGTGCCAGGCAAGAGATTGCCGCTCGAGGGATCCATCGCGACAGGATCAATTGTGCCAAGCCACGGTGCAAAGATAGCCATACATACCAGCATAGCCAGTACACCCCCACCCAGACGGACAGACCAGTGGCTCATCACACGATGCCATAAGGGCTGCCGGCGAACAGGCGGTGCATTGGCCTCAAGAGGCACTGCGATGATGCGTTCAGAATGTGTAGGCATGAGTCAACAGACAGTTCATTAATAACGAATACGTGGATCAAGCACCACGTAGCTCAAATCAACCAGCAAGTTGATCAGCACATACACAAAGGAAAAAAACAAAGTAATACCCTGAATCAAAGGAAAATCACGACCCAGCACGGCATCAACGGTCAATTGACCGAGTCCAGGGATCGCATAGACCGTCTCAGTCACTACAACGCCTCCGATGAGCAAACCCACTCCAATCCCGATGACCGTCACGATTGGAACGGCAGCATTGGCCAGGGCGTGGCGCGTCAGCACACGTAATTCAGAGATACCTTTGGAGCGTGCTGTACGGATGTAATCTTCACTCAGGGCTTCGGAGACTGAGGCACGCGTCACCCGCGCAATCAGGGCCAGATAAATAATGGATAACGTGATGGCAGGAAGAGCGAGATGCGAGAGCCAGGGACCAAACCCCTGGGCGATGGGCACATACCCCTGCACAGGCAGCAACTTCCAATGCATGGCGACCACCCAAATAAGCAGGTACCCAATCACGAAGGACGGAATAGAGAACCCCAGCACAGAAAACCCCATCAATGACCGATCAAGCCATCCACCATGCCGCCAGGCGGCCAATACACCCAGTGGCACCGCAATCAGGATCGTCATCAGAAGTGTCAGAATGGACAAGGACAGCGTCGGTCCGAGACGTTGACCGATGAGTTGTGTCACGGGACGTTTCATGTAATACGATTCGCCCAGATCACCACTGAATACCTGCAGTGACCATTTATAAAACTGAACGGGCAAAGGCTGATCCAGACCCAGGCTGGCACGCACATTGGCAATATCTGCACTCGTACCGTTATTGCCCACCAGAGACGCGGCCGGGTCACCTGGCGTTAAGCGCAACATCAAAAAAACGATGACGGCAACAATAATGAGTACTGGTATCGTTGACATCACACGTCTGAGAATAAACACAAACATTTTTAAATTATCCCGGGAGTCCCGCTCCCCGGCATCGGATCCAGATCACATGATCAAGACCCGTGTAACCGGGGTTGTTTGTCTTCAGTTCTTTTTCAGATTCCAGAACACGTTGACTGGTGCGCTCACTAAACCCGTCACAACGCCTTTGCGTAATACCGAGTAAAAGTCAAAATTACCCAATGGAGCAAAAATTCCGGTCTCATAGACTTGCAACTGAATCTGCGCTGCGATTTTTTTACGCTGAGCCTGATCTGTAGCCATCAAATAGTCAGTTTTAAGCTGTTCGAGTTTTGGATCTGTCGGCCATCCAAACCAGCCTTTTTCACCATTACCTGTCAGGGGTGGGAAAAACAAAGGGTTCATGGTGTCGCCAGTCGACCAGCCTGTCATGAACATATTCCAGCCGCCTTTGTCAGCAGGCTCTTTCATGGTGCGCCGTGTAATCAATGACGACCAGTCCATCGCTTGCATATCTACGTTAAAGCCGGCTTGCTTGAGCAATTGCGCCATGACAGGAGGAAACTTGTTGATCACAGCAAAATCAGCCGGATACAGCAACACCACTGGTTTGCCGTCGTAGCCAGCTTCCTTGAGCAGTTTTTTAGCGGCTTCAAATTGAGGCTTACCTGTGAAATATGCAGAATCGGTTGAAGCAATGGCAGAATCGCATGGAAAGATTGACGTGCAGACACGATAGAGATCTTTATTGATCAACTGTGCACGCAACAGGGCTTCCTGATTGATCGCCATGATTGCGGCCTGTGCGATCCTTGGATTATCAAAAGGCGGAACAAGATGATTCAAGTGCAGATCAAACAACCCGGCTGGCGTAGGTTTGACCAACTCAAGATTGGGATTGGCTTTGAACGCGGCATACTGTTCAGCAGGCATCCATTCAATCATATCAACCTCGCCGTTGGAGATCGCATTAGCCATGGTTTGCGCATCTTTCAGAATGACCCACTCGACGCGATCCACAAAAACCTGTTTACCACCAGCCGTACCAGAAGGGGCTTCACTACGGGGGATATAGCCGGCATTTTTGGTATAAACAATTTTTGAACCAGGGCTGTACTCATCCTGTTTGAAAACATAGGGACCAGAACCGATATATTCAGTAATCTGTTTGTCAGCAGGCGTTTCGGCAGTGGACTTCTCCATGATGAATGGTGCAATTCCAGAAGGCTTGGAGAGCGCATCCAGCACCATGGGAAATGGTGTCTTGAAAACCATCTTGAAGCTGTTTGCGTCAATCGCCTCAAATGAACTCATGACTTCAAACATCTTTTGACCAAAGACATCGCGTTTACCCCAGCGATTAATCGAGGTAATCACATCAGCCGAAGTGACAGGCTTTCCATTGCTGAAAGCGAGTCCTTTACGCAATGTAAAGGTCCAGACCAGCCCATCAGGCGATGTGGAATACGTATCAACCATCTGTGGCTGCACGACACCCTGGGCATCCAGACCAAACAGCGTGTCATAAATCATGTACCCATGATTGCGTGTAACAAAAGCGGTTGTCCAGATTGGATCCAGAATTTTCAGATCTGCCTGAGGCACGATCCGCAATGTTTTATTGGTATCCTGCGCCGGCGCGGCAGTCATGACTCCCGCCATCGCAACGCCAAGCATCAACTTGGAAAACACTCGTTTGAACATGCTGCACCTTTGTGAATAAGTATCGAAACACACTCAAAAAAACATCCGTAAAGTAGATGGTTTTTATGAATATCTTGATCAATCCTATCACTCGAAACCAGGCAAATCCAATCGTTTATTATGGGCACGGCTATGGTGCAAATTCACTTTTTTAAAACAAAAAAATTATTGAGAATAAATAAATGTAAGCACATGAATCTAAGCATGTATTCACTTTTTTATCCTGCATCAAGAGAATGACCTCAGATCACACGCCCCGAATAAGTGCATATGCTGCATCAATTTGAGGCGCCCAACCATTCGACATTTTTCTGCAATTCAAGGTTTTGCATTTTTTCAAAGACCTGCGTCATATGCTCCTCGCCAAAGTCCTTGGTCAGCATTAAAAACTTTTGTTTCAGTGCAGCCTGATCCATCGGGTTCTCAGGAGTCCCCATAAAAGCAGTCGTGCGTTGACTCAGGACACGGCCATCTTTGAGGGTGATCGTAACCACACTCGTCATATCCGATCGATTGTCTGGTTCGGGCAGCGCACGCATCGTGATGCGTGCGGCCATTCCCATGATCGCAGGGTCTGCAATAGCCGACGCATCAAAAGCGCGTGGATCAACTGGATTACGATATAAAGCCAATGCAACGCAAAATGGAATACTGTACTGAGCGAGCAAAATATCTTTAGGTTGGCCGTTGCTATTGACGCGTATCGCCCGGTCAATCGTCTGGATATCTATTGCTGCGACATCATCACCCTTGAAGCCATACTCCTTCATTAAAGAGAGCGTACCTTCAACTGGCGTATGTGCGGTGATGTGACAAGCGTAGCGCTTCATCATGACTGTCTGCGTCAGCCATGTCCTGCCAAGTCCTTCGGTGAGCGCGTCCATATCGTAATCTGGGCAGAGCACCTTTAAGAATCCAAAGTCCCCCTCAATCGCAGTATCTGGGCCTGTAAAACCGACACTCGCCAGGCTCGCAGCCAGGACACCTGACTCTGCTGCACGCCCCAGATGCAGGCGTTTGACCATTCCGCCAGTCCCTGACTTTGCAAACTCGAGTAAACCACTCGCCGTCGATGCCGCGATCGCGAGGGCGTTGCGGGTCTGCGTGACGTTCAAACCCATCAGATGTGCACAGGCAATAGCGGACCCAAAGGGCCCCGTCGTGCCGGGAGCATGAAAACCGTGCTGCTCCTGACTATGGCGGGTTGCACGTCCAATCCTGATCATCACTTCAACACCTGCGACAAAAGCGACGATAAGATCCTGACCGCTGGACCCGCGCTCCTGCGCGACAGCCAGCGCTGCAGTAAAAGCTGTTGCACCAGGATGCGAACCAGAATTTGGTTTAGTCAAATTATCAAGTTCAAAAGCATGTGCAAACGCACCATTGGAGAGCGCCGCAGAAGGAGCATGCACAAGCGCCTCAGGTACTCCGAGAATTCTTGAGCGACCACCAGACCCATTGGCACGGGCATAGTCGGCGATCATTTTGCTCCAGGGCAAAGACGCACCATACGTTGCAGTCGCAACTGTATCGATCATTGCACTTTTTGCCATTTGAACAATCGGTGTGGGAATATCTTCGAACTTCAATGACGCGGCAAAGACCGCAAGTGCCTGCGTTTGTCCGGCAGCGACCCCCTTGGGTCCTTTGCCGTGTTCGTCTGCAGCCAGCGCATGTGTAGCAAGTGCGGTGCCAGCGCCGGCCAATATAGCCTGGGGAGCGACTCGAGTAGCCGCTGCAGCGGCGACTCTGCGCAAAAATGATCGGCGTTGCTGAGTATTCATTTTGAGTAATCTCCACTGAGAACGACTTGTGCTGACGCAAGCTTTACGCTTAAAGTTTTGGGATACCTTAACCTATAGTGAAGGTCGTCGCATCAAAACAAAAATGGAGACAATATGGAATTACTACAAGCACTGGAAAACCGACGCAGCACGCGTGGATTCAAACCGACGCCCATCACTCAAGAAACCATCCGTACCATTCTGCATGCTGCGGGAAGAAGTCCTTCATACACCAATAGCCAGCCCTGGGAAGTCGCTGTCGTCATGGGACAAAAGCGGGATGCCCTGAGCAGGATTTTGTACCAACTGGCCGAGGCAGGTACACCAAGCAACGCGGACGAACCCGCACCCACAAACTGGCCCCTGGACATTGCACAACGCGCCAAAGAACATGGCGCGCGTCGGTTTGAGGCGCTCGGAGTAGGTCGAGACGATATCGCGCGACGCAATGAACTCAGACTGATGAATTTCAAGTTTTTTGATGCACCCTGTGTGATATTTATTTTTATGGAGGAATCACTGGGCCCCTGGTCAACGATGGACATGGGAATCTTCATACAAACGCTCTCGCTGGCCGCGCAAGGCGTGGGGCTCGCGACCTGCATGCAGGCTTCGCTTGCGAATTACCCTGATGTCGTACGTGAGTTTCTGGACATTCCAGGCTCACATAAACTACTGGTTGGCATCTCTCTTGGTTACCCCGACGAAGATGCACCACTGAATATTTATCGCAGCGAGCGCAAAGATGTAGACACGTTCACACGCTGGTATTAAGGGAACCTGCCTGTCTCCTTTGCGCGAGGCAGGTGACGGCACCGATTCACTACAAGAAAAAGTAAAAATAGACGATCATCTGCATCCGTCGCAAACCCTCGGCACGACCAATCTGACGCCCAGATGCATCATAGATGTAGTTGCCATCTATACGCCCCATCTGGGATCCTGAGGCGCTGTACAAATAATTGCCATCAAAACGACCCACCTGCCGGCCAGAGCTGTCATAAACATATGAGCCGTCTATCCGGCCAAGCTGACGACCAGAGCTGTCGTAGATATAGCTGCCATCCGTCCTGCCCATTGTCCGGCCACTGGCATCGTAATATTGATTGCCGTCTACACGCCCGATTTGCCGGCCGCTCGAGTCATAAACATATTGTGCGGACACCTCAACAGTAATCGCCATTAAAAGGAGCCATATATATCGATACATTTTTTTCATTATTGTCTAAATGAAGTGAATTGAAGAATATTGCGATGAACGTTGCGATGAACGAAAATTGTGACATACATCAAGGTATAAACAACCTGATTAAATAGGTTTTGACTCACTTTTCCGGGTTAAAGGTTTAAAGTGGTCATGTGCGTAAGCTAATCCACTGGAGAAATCAAAGTGAACACAAAGAAATCCGCCACAAAGAAAGAAAAACAAACGCATAAGAGCACTGGCGTTCCCGAAATTGATATCGGCATCAGTTCTTCAGGCCGGGCAGCGATTGTAGAGGGTCTCTCTAAGCTGCTGGCCGATAGCTATTCACTCTATCTGATGACACATAATTTTCACTGGAACGTCACGGGGCCACAATTCAATAGTCTTCACCTGATGTTCATGGCACAGTACACCGAGCAATGGACAGCGCTCGATCAGATTGCCGAACGAATTCGCGCCCTGGGTCATCCTGCCCCCGGCACATACAAAGAATTTGAAAAGCTCGCATCAGTTATCCAGGTCGAAGGCGTGCCGAACGCAATGGAGATGGTCCGTCATCTTGTAAAAGCTCAGGAACAAACTGCAAAAACCGCACGCAAGCTGTTCCCTGTGGTGACAGAGGCAAACGATCAGCCTACCGCCGATCTCTTGACCCAGCGCCTCGAAGTACATGAAAAAACAGCCTGGATGCTACGCAGCGTGCTCGACGAATAAGGATTTGTTCCGGGACACTGACGCAGGAGCATTCAAGCCTGCGTCGATGTCAGGCACTCTGCTCGAGAGTTGACGCACTGTCTGCAAGTGTGAGTCGGCGCATGTCCCGTTTGTAGCGGATATCGTCATATGGGCGGCCCCTGTGCATGGTGCACCGATTATCCCAAATCACAAGATCATGCGCCTGCCAGGCATGGCTGTAGACATACTGCTGCGCACACGCTTGCTCGATCAGCTCACGTATCAGAGCCATCGCTTCAGGTCTGAGCATCCCATGAATCTGTCCGATATGTGAAGATAAAAAAATACTTTTACGATCCGAGCCTGCATGACGTCGAACAAGACGCTGGGGCACTGGGGCAAAAGCCAGTTTTTCGACTTCTGTAAATTCATCAAATCCCAGTAACGCGCGTGAATATATCAGTGAGTGATCACAGATCATCGGTTCGACCATGTCTTTGGTCGCTTGTGACAAACGATCCCAGGCCCAACGCATATCGGCAAACTCTGTCTCGCCCCCTTCGGGTGGCACAACGCGTGCATGCAACATTGAATACTGCGCCGGGATAGCTTTAAAACTGCTATCTGAATGCCAGAGGCGGTTGCCAAGATTAAACATGCGCCGTCGATCATTCACAGCCATGATAGAACCATCTACTTCAAGATTAGAGATATCAATCATTTGCCTGTGCTTGAGTCTTTGCAATTGCACATCAACAACGGCGGCCTCTTCTTCGATCGGCCCAAGCAAGGAGGCGAACTGCATCTGCTCATCGTCATTGAGATCCTGGGCTTCGAACACCAGCACGCCATACCGGTTCATCCCCGCATGAATCTGCTCGATTTGAGCTGCGCTCAATCGTTGTCGCAAATCGATTCCAGTTGCTCGCGCGGCAAAGTTTTCAAAGATGGGAGAAAAATGAATCGACATGATTAATATTCAGTCCTCAAATTGAACGCTGTTGAACCTGTCATCACCCGTTCTTTAATTTTCAAGCGTAATGTTCTGATCCCTGATCACAGAAGTCCATCTCGTCTTCTCATCGGAGATATATTCCTGGATACGCAGATCGGTCATTGCCTGTCCTGGAACAAACCCCATGTTGATCATCGTTTGCTTGAATAACGGATCTTCAAAAACATGATTGATCGCTTGTTGAAGCTGCAAAGCAATATCATCGGGTACGGCTTTAGGCACGACCATGCCGTACCAGACAATGGACAAAAATCCAGGAAAAAATTCAGCAATTGTCGGGATATCAGACATTGTTGGCAGGCGTGCACGTGAGGTCACGCCCAGCGCTCGTAGCTTGCCACTTTGAATTTGCGGGTATGCCGTCGAGTACGCATCGAGCATCAGGTCAACCTGTCCACCCACTAAATCAGTCAGCGCCTGTGTGCTGCCTTTGTAGGGCACATGCGTCATGTTTATGCCCGACTTCTGTTTGAATAGCTCACCTGCGAGATGCAGCGTACTTCCGGTTCCGACGGAGGCGTAATTTAATTTACCCTGCTGCTGTTTAGCATACTGAACAAACTCTGAAAGACTGTTAACAGGCATCGCCACAGGTACAACCGCGACCAGAGGGACTTCACCCAAGATGGCCAGCGTACGAAAATCCTGATCGGGATCGTAGGGAAGTTTTTTATAAAGTAGCGGATTTAAAACAAGTGTCGAGCCTGCCGCCACAAAAAGCGTATAGCCATCAGGAGCGGCGCGAGCCACCACGTCTGCTGCGAGGATCGTATTGGCGCCAGGACGGTTTTCAACGATGACTTGCTGACCGAAACTCTTTGACAGTTTTTCAGCAAACAGCCGGCCTAATTGATCGGTCGCACCACCCGGCACAAACGGAATGATGATACGAAGCGGTTTATCAGGAAAGGCCTGAACAGCAACAGCAGTCAGCAGCAGCACAGACATCAGCGCAATTTTTATGCATGCACTATTTTTAACAGTCTGTAGCGTCTTCATTTTTTATAACCAGTATATTTTGGTGTTCCATCGCAACAATTGCGTCTGCTACGTCGTCACAGACGCATGTGTTCTTACTTCAGCAGCCCTGCACTTCTTGGCAATGCAAGCGACAGATCAGGGATCGTAATGATAAGCATCAGACCAAAAAGTAACGCACAGATATATGGCCAGTAACACTTGAAGTGCTGCCAGACACCGACCTGCGCAAACTTAAGCGCCATGAGCAGACCAACGCCCATTGGTGGTAAAAACAAACCGATTCCAACGGCTGCGGTCTGAACGATATCAAAGTGAATGGGATGAATTCCAATTTTTACTGCAATGGGATACACCACTGGAATCAACACGACTGCTGCAGGTAAACCCTCAAGCACCATTCCGAACAACATCGTGATCATGGCTACGCCAAGCAGGAAGGTCCAGTGGTACACAGCCAGAGGTTGAAGGACGTCAGCCAACAGTTTGGGCACTCCCGACACTCCCAGAATATATTGAAATACTGTCGCCACTGCCAGCAGAAACACAACACTCGCCGTTGTCACACCACTTTGATAGGCGATCGTACATACTTCACGCCAAGGAAGATTCTTGTAGTAAAACTTCGCAGCAAGCAAGGAATACAAGGCTACGATTGCGCCCGCCTCGGTAGCCGTGAAAGCACCCAGATAAAAGCCACCCAGAATCACAACTGGAATCACCATGGGTACCGCTGCATTTTTAGCTGCAGCCATCAATCTCTTGAAGCTTGGGCGTGAGTCTTTTGGCCAACCCAGGATGTGAGCCTGAATCAGGACCAACACACACAGGCACACTCCAATCACCGCAGCGGGAACAAAACCGGCCAGGAACAAAGTCACAGCGGACTGATTTGTGACGGCTGAAATCACAATCATAAAGATGGCTGGAGGAACCAGCATACCCATCGCAGTTCCTGCCGCGATGAGTGAGGCCGCATCTTCTGCACGGTAACCTGACTTTTTTAACGAAGGCATAAAAGCACTGCTCAACGCAGAAACCTCAGCCATCTTGGAGCCGCAAATATCGGAAAAGAAATACGACACCACAATGACTGACATACCCAGCCCGCCTCGCAACCAGCCCACCAGGGCGCGCGCAAGCTCAACCAGGGCATGGGACATGCCACAGCGCTCCATGACGCTTCCGGCAAACACAAAGCATGGGATCGCAAGCAACACCCAGCTTTGTGAAGCAGAAACAATGCTGGCGCCTAACTGTTGCAATGGGTAATCACCTACCCACAACCCAAACACAGCCGAAATTCCAAGTGAAAATACAATCGGCAGTGAAATCAATAACGCACCGACAAAAACAAGACCCATCAGAACTAAGACCATATCAATGCCCACCTGTGTGATTGATTGGGTATCCCTGGGTATGGATCTGACGCACATTGTTACCTGCATGAAAAACCATCAAGATGCCACCGACGGTTGCAGAAACATAAAACAACCCGAGGCTGATTTCTAACGCAGGTGAAGACAGACTACTGTTCAGGATTGTCAACTTGAAGCAAATCCATGCAACAAGCCCACCAAACCCGGCAATCACCAGTTGATTAAAGGTTGCCATGCGTCGCTGCGTTTTTTCGCTTAACCGGTGTGTGAATACGTTGAGCGAAAAGTGGCTGTGCTCCCCGACTCCCAGGGCAGCACCAATCATCACCAGCCAGGTCAACGCCAGCTCACCAACCTCTTCGACCCAAAAAAAGTTAATCGGGTCAACATCGATCCAGTCTGTGATTGGCAGCATGATGTAGCGTAAAAAAACACCACACAACATGACTGCAATCGCAAATAGAACCAGAAAGCCAACGATAAATTTTGGACCTGCCGTGACTAAGCGTTTCATACTAACGGCTCGCCACAATATCGTCCCACAGGGCGCCGTACTGCTTTTGATACTGCGGCCAGATTTTTTGTTGCGCAAGTGCCTTGAAGGGTCCAAGATCCGGGGCATTGACCTTCATCCCCAGGGGCTCCAGGATTCGTTTCGCTGCAGCCAGGTTATCAACCTCTTCGGTTATTTTACGCACCACACCCTGTGCTTCGCGTCCAGTGTCCAGGATCATTTTTTGCTGTTCAGGCCGCAGCGCATTCCACATGCCAAGGTTCATGGCTACCAGTGTCGCACCGTAATTATGGTATGTCATAGAAAAATACTTCGACACCTCATAGGCTTTCAACGGCACCATATTGACGACGGGCAAATCGGCACCGTCAATCACGCCTTGTTGTGCAGCCGTGATGACTTCTGACCATGCCAGAGGAACTGCAACGCCACCCAGTCCATTGACGCAGTCGGCAAATACTTTGGATGGCTGGACGCGAACCTTAATGCCGCGCAAGTCTTTAGGCTGTTCGATTGGACGCTTGTTGAGCCAGAAATGCCTGAATCCATAGTCATAAAAATAGATGACTTTAACGCCGTATTTTTCCTGAAAAATTTTGTCGAGCTGATCACCAACCTTGCCATTCAAAATCGAATAAGCCTGGTTATAGTTGCTGATCAGATAAGACACAATGAAGGCACCCATCTCAGGGAACAAACTTGCGGCAGCACCAGCAGGCGAACCCATAGCAATGTTGCCTGACTTGACGGCATTCATGACTTCAATTTCTTTGGTTAACAGTGTGGCGCCCTGGAACTCGGCAGCAATTTCACCGTTGGACCTTGCCGAGAGTTCTTTGGCAAACCAGTCCATCGAAACCGAACCCGACTCAGGCAAAGGGTTCATGTGCGCCACAATCATTTTCTGCGACTTTGCCTGCGCGAACACAGGTGCCTGACCAGAGGCAAGAATCCCGGCAAGACCGCCTGCTCCCTGCAAAATTTTACGTCTGGGCAATATAAATGGCGTACCTTCAATGCGTGAGTCTTTGCTCATGTTGTGTCTCCTCGGATTTATCAAACCAAGACCTTATATATGGTCTTGTTTATATTTTTATTGAGAAACTATATATCTTTATTTACAGAAAAGGCAAAAAACTTACCTTCTCCGCATACAACGCGTGACGCGCCCCAGACTGCATAGCGTCAATCCAACTGCAATCTAATGTCTGAATTAAATTGCAAGTGTCTGGCGGCGATAGTGACATGCGACGAATTGAATCTTAAAAATCAAATAATGCCGACGGATTATCGACCAGAATTTTTTTGCGTACCGCTGCGTCCGGCGCCCAGTCGCCAAGCAAGTCAAACAGATCTGTTGTGTTGGGCATTTTGCCCTTGAACGCCACGTGTGGCCAATCGCTCCCCCACAGAATACGATCAGCGTGTTCCTGTACAAGTCTGTGTGCAAAGGGTAGCAAGTCCTGATATGGAGGCGTGCATTCGGACTGTCGATAAGAGGCTGTAAATTTCACCCAGCACTTACCCCCTTTCAGCAAGCGAAGCAGCGCTTGAAATGCTGGCTGCTCAAGTCCACCGTCTGTCGGTTTCACGAAACCCATATGATCAATCACAATATCGGAAGCGAGCCTGGCCAAACGAGACTCGAGCGCAACAAGATCATAAGATTTAAGCAAGAGCTGGATATGCCAACCCATCTCTTTGGCTCGAACCGAAAATGATTCCAGCGTATGCAATGGCAATCCGCCACGATGAGCAAGAATGAAGCGGACTCCACGAGCGCCCCCCTCATGAAGACGAGCCATCTCAGCATCCGGTGTCTCATATGGAACCACGACAATCACGCGTGCAGGCATTCCCAATGCTTGTGCAGCATCCATCGCGCAACGGTTATCTGTTCCGTACACACTGGGCTGAATAATGACCGCACGCTGTATGCCAATGGCATCAAACTGTGCACGACAACTTGCGGGCAATGCATCAGGCGGTGTGTATTCACGATCAGCAATGTAGGGAAAGCGACTTGCAGGCCCAAGAACATGAAAGTGCGTGTCTGTTGCCAAAGCAGGAACAACCAGTCGTGAAGCTTTCAAAGCCAGGTCTGGGCCCGCACATAAGTCTGTCATGGTCTGTTGTCTCTAGTTTTTTAATTTTTTTGAGTATTCCGAAAACTAGCATACAACCGACCATATCACTCAGTCATTTTTTAGAGTGCCTCTGATTTTTTGGAAAAAAAATTAAAGCAGCAACGCTATTTCAACGCGACTGCAAACCCTCTTTGAACGGCAGGTCTGGCCATCATCGTTTCAAACCACCGTTTGACATTCGGGTAATCCATGAGATCAACCTGATGCCTTTGATGCCTCCACGCCCAGCCCAGGATTGCAAAATCAGCAATCGATACCTCGCCAGCAAAGAATGCATGCGTGGCAAGACGCTGATCCATCACACCGTACAGTCGGCGTGTTTCATTCAAAAACCTCTTTAAACCGTAGCGCTGATCGTCTTCACTGGACAAACCAATAAAGTGATGTGCCTGACCTGGCATCGGACCAAAACCACCCACTTGAAACATCAGCCATTCATAAACTGGTATGCGTGCAGACAGCTCCACCGGCAGGAACTTTCCTGTCTTTTCTGCCAGATAGAGCAAAATCGCTCCGGACTCAAACACGCTGACCGTCTTGCCTTGCGGTCCATCGGTATCAACAATTGCAGGAATTTTATTATTTGGACTGATTGTTAAAAAGTCAGGTTTGAACTGCTCGTCCTTGGTGATGTCGACAGGTGTGACACGATAGGACAGATCCATTTCTTCAAGTGCAACTGAAATTTTTCGGGCGTTTGGTGTGTCAAAGGAAAACAGCTGAATGGTCATGATCAGACTTTTAAGGTAAATGAATCGGATGAAATCATTTCATCCGTTCACTATAACGGAGCGAGCCTTAAAGGGCAGGATAATCAATGTATCCAACCGGACCAGGCGTGTAAAACGTCTGGGGATGAGGCGCGTTGAGCGCTGCGTCCAGCTTCAGTCTCTGCACCAGGTCAGGATTTGAAATAAACAGACGACCAAAGGCGACTGCATCCGCACGCCCTGTCTCCACCGCCTCGATCGCCATCGCGCGGTCATAACCATTGTTGGCGATATACACCCCTTTAAACGTGGTTCGTGCCCAGCCAAAGTCAAAACCAGGCACGTCACGTGGACCTCCCGTGGCGCCCTCGATGAAATGAATGAAGGCGATGCCACGTTTGTTTAACTCTTGCACCAGATACCCGAACACAGCCTGCGGATCGGTGTCCGACAGGTCATTGGCCGGCGTCACTGGAGACAGGCGGATACCAACTCGCCCGGCACCGATTTCCGCGATGGTCGCATCCACCACCTCAAGTGCAAAACGACAACGATTTTCAATCGAACCACCATACTGATCCGTACGCTGATTCGCACCGTCGCGCAGGAACTGATCAATCAGATAGCCATTCGCACCATGGATTTCAATACCATCAAAGCCGGCACGTATGGCGTTGGCCGCTCCGCGTCGGTATTCGTTCACCACTTCATGAATTTCTTCGAGTGACAGGGCATGCGGAATGGGTGCATCCACCTTGCCGCCATGCGTATAGGCCACGATATGAGGCTGGATCGCAGAGGGCGCGAGAGGTTGAGCGCCACCGATGAGATCAGGATGTGTGACGCGACCGACGTGCCAGATCTGCGCAACGATTTTGGAACCCGCCTCATGTACCGCACGTGTAATGGGTTTCCAGCCTTCGACCTGCTCGTCCGAATAGATCCCTGGCGTAGCCATATAACCCTTTCCAAGGGGCGATACCTGTGTGCCTTCGCTGATAATAAGACCTGCGCCACTGCGTTGACGGTAGTACTCGATATTCATCTCGCTACCAGGCACATCACCTGACGGCTCATCAGCACGACTGCGCGTCAGGGGAGCCATCACAACCCGGTTAGTCACTTCAATGTCGCCAATACGCAAAGGCTGGAACAGTTTCAGACTGTCTGCCTGAAGTGTATCGGCGACCTGATTAGGTAAAGGAGCATTCATATTCTGGATTCCTGTTTCAATGAATTGTCATTAGATTAGCCATTGTGAGCATTCCTGCAGAATAGGTATAGACTACAATTTCACATAGTATTTATTCCTATCAGGAATGGTTGCAACATATGGATCGTTTACAGCTACTGGAAACCTTTGTCCGAGTGGTCGATGCAGGCAGTTTCTCTGCAGTGGCACGAGAGGAGCGCACGACCCAGTCCGCAATCAGCAAGCGGGTGCAGGCACTCGAATCAAAAATCGGCGTGCTACTACTGGTACGTTCGACTCGCAGCCATTCGCTCACAGAAGCCGGTCAGCTCTACTACGAACGCTGCCGTCAGGTACTGGATACCCTGGAGGAAGCTCGCATCGAGATTCATCGTGCAGAACATGAAATCAGCGGGGTGTTGCGCGTCGCCGCACCCGTTGCGTTTGGTCGCCTGCACATCGTCCCCAGGCTTCCCGCGTTTTACGCGCGTTACCCTAAACTCAGACTTCACCTTCAACTCGATGACAACTTTGTCGACCTTGTCGTAGCCGGGATTGACGTAGCGTTCCGTGTGGGCGAGCTCAAAGATAGCCGACTCGTCGCCCGTCGCATCGGCACGGCACACCGCGCCACTCTGGCCTCTCCTTCATATCTGTCGCAGTTTGGTGAGCCGCTTCACCCGGACGACCTGCTCAAGCACAACTGCCTTGTCTATACAGGATTGGCCAGCCTCAACGAGTGGGGTTTTCTTGATCCTGACAACCAGCCACACGCCGTACATGTCAACGGCAACTTTGAATCAAATAGTTCGGAGGCAATTCGTCAGGCCGCCTGCGAAGGTCTGGGCATCAGCTACTCGACTGTCTGGATTTATGGAGAGGACATACGCGCAGGTCGAGTCAAACCTATCCTGACAAACTTTCGGGCGCAACCCTTGCCGCTCAATGTTGTGTTCCAACCCTCACGACGTCCATCCCTGAAAGTGAAGAGTTTTGTCGATTATTTTGCCAACGCCTTCAATCAGGATCCTGATATTGCACAGATGCTGGAGGCGCACGAATAGCAAGCCGGCGAAAGCCGGCGTGAAACATTATTCGAATGCGCAGGCAGCAGTCAGCACATAATGATCCGTCGCGGACACAAAAATATCGCCCACGATTAAACGACCAGATATCTTGAATTGCAATTTATCAGAAAAATATATTTCGACTTCCCGCATATCCACAAAGTCTTTCAAATAAAAACTCAGGGCTTTGATGACCGACTCTTTAATGCTGAACAAAAGCAAAGCCGGGTCGACTGAAACACTACAATGCTGCATCACCGCCAATTCATCAGGTCTGGTCATAAAAATGGAAAGTAAATCCTCCATTTTTTCAGTTCGCGCAGACCTTGCCACGAGATCAATACCAATGCCCGCAAAGCAGCCGGCTTCTTTTCGGACAAGCGCAACGGCGCACAATCCCGCATCATGGGTGATGGTGCCGAGCACCGTATCAGGCCAGAGTGGATTTCTCAGTCTGCCCATCAAAATCGGAGCCTGCGGTAAACCAAAAAACTGTAACCCTTGCCTGGCAAGCCATCGGCCCGTCGAGAACTCTTGCTGACGGCTGTGAATCGCGTTGGCCACCAACGCCTGCTCAGAGGGCGGCATCGGATGTGCCATGATTTGCGCAGCGCGCGTAAAGGCATGTTCGAACCATTGCGCCAGGCAAGACTCGACATGTTCAACTTCACGACTGAAATCAATCGTGGCAAGCATGCCTGATGACAGTGGACTCACACCCTGGCTCCTGTTCGTTTTGTGAACTGACTCGCATTTTACGCTGCAGCCCAAACCAAAAACCCGTCCGTCACACCTGATAATTACACACTTGTCAATACAGGTTCATCTGCATACGGACGTGCACAGAATTTATCTGTCGGGACGGTAAACTCAAAAGAGTGGCGATTTACAAAATTATTCAAAAACATCCACTCTGCACTGAGGAGCACAGATGCAAAATCATTCTATCCGGAACCCGAGTCGACGCTTAGGTCTGTTCGGCATTCTCTTATTCGCGCTAACCAGTCTGTCCAATGTACAGGCGCAAGACTACCCCAACAAACCTATACGATTTATTGTTCCCTATTCTGCGGGTACCACGACGGATGTGATCGCCCGCGTCTACGCCCAGAAGCTCACCGAAGTACTCGGACAGACAGTCATGGTTGAAAATAAGGCGGGTGCTGGCGGAAACATCGCCTCCGAGTACGTTGCCAGGGCGGCACCTGACGGTTACACACTGACCTTTTCTACCAGTGCGACCCACGCCACCAACCCTGCGTTATATGAAAAAGTGAGCTTTGATCCAATCAAGGATTTCACACATATCGCGTTAATGGTTTCGGCCCCGAACATGCTGGTCGTCAACACAAAAATTCCCGTCAACAACATGGCAGAGCTGATTGCCTATGCGAAAGCGAACCCCGGCAAACTGACCTACATTTCGGCAGGCTCAGGAACCTCTCCACACATGGCGGGCGAACTCCTGAAAACCATGGCGGGCATCGACATTCAACATGTTCCCTACAAAAATATCACGCAAGGATTTACTGATTTATTTGCGGGAGAAGTGTCAATGACGTTCTATCACGTGCCCGTCATTTATCCGCACGTCAAATCCGGACAGCTTAAGGCGCTGGGCGTTGCAACCTCTGAGCGCAGTCCGATTGCACCTGAGGTCCCCCCGATAGGCGATACCGTCAAAGGGTACGACTTGCGCCCGTGGTGGGGGCTGTCTGGCCCTGCAGGTATGCAGAAAGATGTTGTGGAAAAGCTCTACGCTGCGACCACAACGGTCCTGAGCGACCCAGCCGTTCAAAAGCGATTCATTGAACTGGGAATGATCATCACCCCGATGACGACCCAGGAATTCAATGACTTTACTGTGGTCGAGCTCGCAAAGTGGGGCAAGATCGTTCGCGACTCGGGCGCCAAAGCAAACTGATTCAAAAATGGTGATGCCTATGATGGACAAATCTAACTCTGCACAGCTGCTACCTACAACAGTCGTGGGCAGCTACCCTCAACCTGACTGGCTAGTCGACCGGGAAATGCTATCCAAAGGCGTGCCACGTACGCGCATGGAGCAGATGTGGCGCATTCCTGTGCAGCACCTGGAGCAAGCGCAGGACGACGCAACCATTCTCGCGATTCGTGACATGGAGCGCGCAGGAATCGACATCATTACGGATGGCGAGATCAGGCGTGAAAGCTACTCCAACCGCTTTGCCAATGCGCTTGAGGGCATCGATGACAAACAGCCTGCCATCATCACATCCAAAGCAGGCCTGAAAACCCCAGTCCCCCGTGTGGTAGGGGCAATCAAACGTGTGCATGCCGTAGAAATCAGGGATCTGGAGTTCCTTAAGGCAAATACTGACCGTTTGACCAAGATCACACTGCCTGGCCCATTTACGCTGGGCCAGCAAGCAAGCGACGAGTATTACAAGGACGACGAAGCCATGGCGATGGCTTTCGCTGCAGCAGTCAACGCCGAAGCACTGGACCTGCAGGCCGCAGGTGCGGACTTCATCCAGTTTGATGAGCCATGGCTCAGGCATGACCCGGATGCGGCGAATCGTTATGCCGTCAAGGCCATCAACCGAGCGCTTCAGGGTCTCACCATTCCAACAATTGTGCACTTATGCTTTGGCTATGCCGCGGTCGTCAAAGGACAAAAACCAACGGGGTATTCTTTTTTGCCAGGTTTGAGTGATTCGATCGCGACTCAGATTTCAATCGAAGCGGCGCAGCCTCGACTGGATTTAGGGGTACTCAGTGATCTTGCAGGTAAAAAAATCATGCTGGGTGTGCTTGACCTGGGCACGCAAGATATTGAAACACCCGAACACGTCGCGGGTCGTATTCGTGCAGGCTTGAAATACGTGCGCCCGGAGAATCTGATCCCGGCTCCTGACTGCGGCATGAAGTATCTGCCACGCGCAGTAGCCTTCGGAAAACTACGTGCACTGGCAGAGGGTGCAAACATTGTGCGAAAGGAAATCAGTTGAGTTGAATAAGTTCCGTGACGAAACCTTGTCAATCAGGGTATAATCTTTGCACTGGAGCAGTTTGCTTACACACGCTCCAGTTGTTGTTGATTTACTCTGTGGTACCCATCACCGCTTATTCACAATCCAGTCGTATCTCAAGACGACTCCGATTATTCAACTCCCTAAAGTTGCAAGCCAAACCAGTCTCACGTTATCTCTAACGTCAGGCGAATTTCTGCATTCATCGCCAGGTTCATTGCAACCCGCGCGCCACATGCTGACTTAAAACAATAATTAATTTAATCAATATCCTGGTTTAAAACCTGGGGAATCTTATGACTATCAAAATAGAAAAAACAATTACAGCAGGAAAATACCTCGTTTCACCGCTGGCAAAAATCACCGACAACGGTAAATTCAGGGCTTCTGTATCCATCAAAAGTGGACATAAAAGTGGAACGCATGACAGGATTTTTCGTTTCACCCCTGACTTTGCGAGCCATGATGTTGCGATCCAATACGCCTTGTCAGAAGGTAAAAACTGGCTGCAGCAGCACGCCGTCAACTGATCCGCACGAGGCTGGTATGCGCAGAATCATTTTGCAACCTGATATGCGGCCTCACTGATACGCCCGTCTTTTCTTGCTCGCTCCAGTTCGGACGTCAAGGTTTGCAACAAGTCTTTTGCATTCACAGCAGGTAGCGTATTGAGCGCAACAATCGTCTGATTGCCCCAGCCCCTCGAGTTGTCGACCGCGATCAGATTCACTCGGGGATCATCTGCGTATTTTTTTAACAATGCGTCCTGTACCTGTCGCGCACCCACATGGCTATCGACATGGTAAGAAAGAACTACCATCCGTCCCATTTTCACCGCTCGGGGTAGCACCCCATTGACGAAGGCCTCAACAGGATCGCGATACACGTAAATCACGGTCACGTTACGCCCGCTTTTCAAGGCCTTTTCAATGAGCGCGGTTGAGCGTGACAAATTCGAAAGTGTCGTGTCATACACAATTTCTGTATGTTCAACGATTGATGAAAGCATGTTCAGACTCGTTGTTTTACCAGCGCCTGTTCCGCCTGCAGAAAATAAAACTCCAAACCCAGGTTGTGGTCGCTCAGCTAGTTTTTCAGCATACAGTCGGGCAATGAATTTCTGGGCAGGCACGCGCACCGCACCGACCAGCGCCTGATCTTTCAGGTACTCAGGTGAAAGCTGAATCGCAATATCGGAATTCAGAATTTTGCCGTTGTCTGACTCGGATAGTTGGTTGTACTCAGCAACAGCCAGGGAGAAGTGATTCTCTACTTTGTCCTGCAACAGTTGTGTCGCTTGACTGCTCGCTGATTGAGCGATCTCAGGCTTCTGTGCCAGCACGGGAGTGGACAGGAACGCCAGGAGCAATGTGGCGTGAAGAAATCGAATCATGTTTTTCATTGAGAGCATCTGTCGGTATACATCAGTCGGTCAGTACAAATAAAAAGAATAGGAAAATGCTGTCACTTAAATGCAGTCAATCTGTAATCAAACAGTTACATCCGGCATAGATAATGCATACGCTGTGATTGAATCACTGCACAGCACACCGCTGGAGAACATATTACAGCGCAAGGGGGGCATGGGTAATGCGACTCACCTGTCATCTGCTCAACACGCTGAAACTCCAGCATTCTGAGTGGCCAGCCAGGCGACCCCCAAAACACATTCCATCCAGGCACTTGATAACTGGTGCATTCATACTTTTTTAAATTGAACGGAGAGTATTGTGAACAAATTGATTGTGACCATTTTACGTACGACACTAACGGCACTCGCGCTGATAGCAGGTTCCGCACAGGCACAATCCGCCATCTGCTACAACTGTCCTCCAGAATGGGCAGACTGGGCATCACAACTCAATGCGATCAAGGAAAAAACGGGGATTCACGTACCCCCCGACAATAAAAATTCAGGCCAATCTCTTGCGCAATTAATTGCCGAAAAAAAGAGTCCTGTCGCTGATGTCACTTATCTGGGCGTGACCTTTGGCATTCAAGCGGCAAAAGATGGTGTGGTGACCGCCTACCAACCCAAAGGCTGGGAGCAGATTCCTGCCGAACTCAAGGATCCTGCCGGCAACTGGTTCACCATTCATTCTGGCACGCTCGGTTTCATGGTCAACAAAGATGCGCTGAAAGGCAAGCCTGTTCCTCGATCTTGGGCAGACCTGCTCAAGCCTGAATACAAAGGGATGATCGGGTATCTTGACCCAGCCTCTGCATTTGTCGGTTACGTAGGAGCAGTTGCGATCAATCAGGCTCGCGGTGGATCTCTGGACAATTTTGGACCAGCGATTGACTATTTCATTGCATTGCAAAAAAACGACCCGATCGTACCCAAGCAAACATCATATGCACGCGTACTGTCTGGCGAAATCCCCATCCTGCTTGATTATGATTTCAACGCCTATCGCGCAAAGTACAAAGATCATGCCAACGTAGAATTTGTCATCCCAGCTGAAGGCACTGTGCTCGTGCCTTATGTGATGAGTCTGGTCAACAAAGGTCCGAATCCAGAAAACGGCAAAAAAGTGCTCGATTTTGTATTGTCTGACGAAGGCCAGGCGTTGTGGGCAAATGCCTACCTGAGACCCGTGCGTGCGTCAGCCATGACCAAAGAGTCGCAAGCACACTTTTTGCCTGATAGCGATTATGCGCGAGCGGTTGCTGTAGATTATTCAAAAATGGCAGAGGTCCAGAAAGCATTCTCGGATGCGTATCTCAAGCAAGTCAGATAATCTTCGGGATCCGTCTCGTGACGAAAACGCTGACTCGTTTGTGCATACTGCCCGCAGTCGTGTTTTTTGCGACCTTCTGGTTGCTGCCAGTTTCCATATTGATCCTGCTTCCAGCCGAAAAGGGCTGGAGCACGTATTTTGCCGTGTTAACCGATGCTCGCTATGCATGGAGCCTGTTCAACACGCTTGCCTTATCCATTACCGTCACACTCTGCACACTGGTGCTCGGAGCAGCCGTTGGTTTGTATCTGGCTCGTCGGCATTTCCCGGGCGACCAGATACTACTGTCCATCCTGACGCTCCCACTGTCCTTTCCCGGTGTCATCATTGGTTTTTTTATCATCTTGCTCGGTGGCAGGCAGGGCCTGATTGCAGATATCACTGAGTGGGCAGGCATGGGTCGAGTCACCTTTGCCTATGGAGTCGTAGGTCTTTTTCTCGCTTATCTGTATTTTTCGTTGCCACGCGCCATCGCATCGTATACAGCTGCTGCCCAGAGTATGGACCCTGCTCTCGAAGAAGCAGCCAGATCGCTGGGTGCGTCACGTCGGCACATTCTTTCGGATGTCTGGATTCCGCAGCTCGGGCCTACAACCGCCGCCTGCGCCGCGATTGTTTTTGCGACCTCCATGGGTGCTTTTGGGACGGCATTCACACTTGCGAGCAAGTTTGAAGTGCTCCCCATCACGATCTACAGCGAGTTCACAAACTATGCCAACTTTGCACTTGCTGCATCATTGTCCATCACCCTCGGCCTATTTACCTGGTTCGCACTATATCTTTCCAGACGTCGGACGGGCGTGGTGCCGGGTGTATAAAGTGATGCGTCACGCATCATGAGCAAAACATCCTCGATATCGGGCTCAAGTTCGCCAGTATTGGCGAGCCTCACGGCCCTGGTTGCGCTCTTTATGATTTCACCGATGCTCCTTTCCGTCATGGCAGGCATTGTGAACAACTACAGCCTGGGCGTGTCCAGCGGGTTGACAGCAAAGTGGCTGGTACAAGTCTGGTCCCAATATGGATCAACAGTGCACTGGTCGATTCTGATCGCGGCCTGCTGCACAATCGGAAACATCCTGATTGGCGTGCCGTGTGCGTATGCGTTGGCGCGCAGCACGTCACGATGGGCCAGGGTCTTTGAAGAACTTCTGATCCTTCCCGTCGCGGTTCCCGGGCTGGCAACAGGACTGGCTTTGATCCTTATTTACGGTTCCTGGCGGGATTTTCGTCAAAGTTTCTGGTTCATTCTGGTCGGACACATGGTGTTCACCTTGCCATTCATGGTTCGAACTGTGGCTGCGGCCTTTCAACGCCCCGAATTATCCTCTATCGAAGAAGCGGCCCGTTCACTCGGTGCGACCTTCTGTAGAAGATTTATTGGTGTACTTGTGCCATCTGTTCTTCCAGCAATTGTCGCAGGAAGCCTGATGGTGTTTACCTTGTCAATCGGTGAATTTAACCTGACCTGGATGTTGCACACTCCGATGACACGCACCCTGCCTGTCGGACTGGCAGACAGCTATGCCTCCATGCGCATTGAAGTCGGCTCAGCGTACACGCTGGTCTTTTTTCTGATTGTGCTGCCAATGCTGTGGTTACTGCAGTGGATAGCAAATTTGGTACAGAAGAGATATGGAACTTGAACAAATTTCGGTAGAAGTGATCGACTGTGCAAAAACGTATGCAGACGGCACGAAAGGCTTGCACGCAACCAGCCTGAAAATTGAACCGGGCGAAGTGATGGCGCTACTCGGCCCTTCGGGATGTGGCAAAACCACTCTGTTGCGCCTGATTGCCGGTCTTGAGTCAATCGACGCTGGGGGTCGTATTTTATTTGGCAACCAGGATGTCACTCAGAGACCTGTGGAGCAGCGACGCGTGGGCATGGTGTTTCAGCATTACGCACTATTCCCGCACATGACAGTCCTTGGCAATATTGGTTACGGTCCTCGCGTACGTGGCGTCAGTCAACAGGAACGAACGCGTGTGGTGGGCGAACTCATTGACCTGGTCAGACTTAATGGCCTGGAACATAAACGACCCAATGAACTTTCTGGCGGACAACGCCAGCGTGTCGCCCTCGCGCGCGCGGTGGCAGCAAAGCCGCGCGTGCTGTTGCTCGACGAACCGCTCACCGCTCTGGATGCCAAGCTCAAAGAGACTCTGCGCGATGAGCTATCAGAGTTATTAAGGCGGCTAAATATTACAGCGATTCACGTCACGCACGATCAACAGGAAGCCATGGCAATTGCAGATCGTATGGCGGTCATGCGAGCAGGGAAAATCATGCAAATCGGCGAGCCCGAGCACCTCTACAACTCACCCAGTCATCCCTTTGTCGCTCAGTTCCTGGGACGAGTCAATACATTGCAGCGTGACCCCACCCAGACTTCACAAGGAATATTAAGGTTTGGTCAAGCGTCCATCCCAGTCGATGCAACACTCGGCAACGCACTGCTGATTCGCCCTGAGGATCTGATGATTCACGCCAGCGGCCAAGCAGGTACAAGCGGAGCCATTCTGACACGGAGTTTTATGGGTGACCGGGTGCATTTACGCATCTGCGTCGAGGGGCAGCCCACACTCACAGCAGATGTTTCACGCGAGTGTCCATTCAGACAGGGGGACTCTGTTTCTATCACCATGAACGCTGAAAGACTCATGCGTGCTTCGGAATTATCATGACAATTGAATTCATTCAACTCTCTGACACCCACATCCGCGAACCAGGAAGACTAGCCTATCGAAAACTCGATACTGCGCCGTATCTGGACCGTGCTGTCAAAGCCATTATGGCACTCCCGCAAAAACCGGGGGCTATCGTCATGACAGGTGATCTAACTGACTTCGGCCGACCTGAGGAGTATGCACATCTGGCTGAACTGCTTGCACCATTAGATATGCCGGTTTACTTGATGCCAGGCAATCACGATGATCGCGGGAATCTACGCGCATCGTTTCCAGATCATGCCTACCTTGGCACGTCTGGCTTTATTCAATATGAAATACCCATTGGCAATATCATGCTGCTGACTCTGGATACAACGTTGCCAGGTGCGAGTGAGGGCGCCTTATGCAGTGAGCGGCTGAAATGGCTTGAAAAAAAACTCGCCAAACATCAGGACAAGGCTGTGGTTGTCGCCATGCACCACCCTCCATTTCAGACCATGATTGGTCATATGGATCGCATTGGATTGCTCTCGGGTATCGAAGAGCTACGCGCCATCATTGCTCGCTATACAAATGTCGAGCGGATTATTTGCGGTCATTTGCATCGTGCGATTGATGTCCGTTTTGCAGGAACAATCGCCAGCACGACGCCTTCTCCTGCACATCAGGTCAGTCTTGACTTAAGTGTTGACGCTGCGTCAAACTGGAGCCTGGAGCCGCCTGCGTTCCGTGTATTTGGCTGGCACGAAGGACAGGGACTCGTCACACACTTAGCCTTCGTCGGTCCACACGAAGGTCCATTTCCGTTTCATGAAAATGGAAAACTAATCGATTAGTCGATACGTACGTGCCGCGATATATCCGCGAAGAAATTGACGCATGGGTTTGCAGCGATATCTGGGAAAAACACGATGCGGTCGTCCTGACCGCACGCGATCAGAATGCTGGCACAACCACGTTGTCAAATTTCTTGATAATGAAATCCTTGACTGCTGGTGACTGATAAATCGTCACAAACTTCAGAACCCGCGGGTCAGCTTTGTTTTTTTCTTGCACGACCAATACGTTCGCGTAAGGCGAGTCTGGCGACTCCATCACGATCGAATCACGTCCGGGCTTCAGGCCTGCTTCGAGTGCAAAGTTTGTATTGACAGCCCCTGCATCCACATCGTCCAGTGCACGTGGCAACTGGGCCGCATCCAGCTCGATGAATTTAATCTTTTTAGGATTTTCTATCACATCAATTGGTGTTGCCTTCAAACCCGCTTCGGGACGCAGCTTAATCAGGCCCTGTTCCTGCAGCAACAATAATGCCCGGCCACCATTTGTCGGGTCGTTTGGCAAAGAAAACTTTCCGCCCTGGGGAAAGTCCTTCAGGCTCTTGATTTTCTTGCTGTAAATTCCAATCGGAAAAATCACGGTTTTACCCACGCTGACGAGCTTGTAACCGCGATCTTTATTTGCGCTATCAAGATAAGGCTGATGCTGATAACTATTCATATCCAGATCACCTGCAGCGAGGGCAGCGTTGGGCTGAACGTAATCGGTGAATTCAATGATCTGGATATTCAGGCCGTCCTTGGCTGCCTGTTCTTTCACGACCTCCATGATCTGTGCGTGTGGGCCAGCCGTCACACCAACCTTGAACGTCTTGTCTTGAGCCAGAGCAGGCTGAGCGACACCCGCGATGCCAAGCGCCACCACGGCGAGTACTTTTGTGATTGTGAATTTCATATGAATACCTGAATAAATAAATAGATGAATAAAAAAATTAAACGATCTGCCTTGAACTGCGTGCATACCTCAGCGGTGTGACAAATGCCGTACCAGCCAGTCGCCCAGACTTTGCATGCATTGCACGAGTGCAATCAACACCACCACTACCGCAAGCATCACTTCTGGCAAAAACCGCTGATAACCGTAACGTATGCCCAGATCACCCAGTCCTCCGCCCCCGATTGCTCCGGCCATGGCTGAATAACCAATCAGGCTCACAAGCGTCACGGTGGTTGCTGCAATCAGGCCAGGCAAGGCTTCAGGCAACAACACCTTACAGATAATCTGCCAGGGCGTTGCACCCATCGCACGCGCTGCAATGATTAAACCCGGGTCACCTTCACGCATGGCATTTTCTGCAATGCGTGCCATGAAGGGGATCGCGGCAATAGCAAGCGGCACAATCGCAGCCTGTGTGCCAATGGAGGTGCCTGCAATCAAACGGGTGAAGGGAATAATTGCCACCATCAGAATGACAAACGGTACTGAACGTGTCGCATTCACCACGCCACCAAGCACCTTGTTGATCACAGGATGCTCAAGCATTGCGTCCTTGTCTGTAATCGTGAGTGCAACACCCAGTGGGATTCCGAAACATACCGCTGACAATCCGGCTACGCCGACCATCAACAGCGTCTCAAGCAAAGACGTCCACAATAATTCAAGTAACTGCGGGCTCATGAAGCACCTCCTCTACTGTTGCATGGTGTGACATCACATAGGCAGATGCCGCTTCCAGTGTGGATTGCGCAGCCTGTGCCAACACAAACAGGGTACCAACCGGAAAGCCCTGAATATCTTCAATGCGCGCTTGTATCAGCACCACCTCAAGCCCGTGCTCTCTGGACAATATTGACAACAACGCGCCTGCATCACCACCAGACAATTGCAGACGCCACAGAACAACTGGTTCGCCAGGTTTTAAATGTTGCATCCGCACGATGCGTGCTTTCAACGCGATCATCGTTTCGTCTGTCAGATCAGATGCCGTCACGGCAGACACCATACTGCGTGTCACCGCGTGCTGGGGATTGGAGAAGACGTGCAGCGTTTCGCCTTGTTCGACGACCTTGCCTGCATCCAGCACCGCCACCCTGCTGCAAATCTGACGCACCACTTCCATCTGGTGTGTGATCAGCACGACTGTCACGCCAGTCTGACGATTAATGTCGCGCAAAAGCGAAAGAATACTTTGGGTGGTTTCAGGATCGAGCGCAGAGGTAGCCTCATCACTGAGCAACACATCAGGATCATTGGCCAGCGCACGTGCAATGCCGACTCTCTGCTTTTGCCCACCACTGATTTGATTGGGATGACGGTCTGCAAGATGTGTCAGGCCGACAAGCTCCAGCAAACGCATGACACGCGGACGAATCTCGCTTGCTGACACGCCAGCAATCTCCAGCGGTAAAGCAACGTTGCCATATACCGTTCTGCGGGCTAACAGATTAAAACCCTGGAATACCATGCCGATGCGACGGCGTTGTCCTCGCAGAGCGGACTCTGACAGATTCGAGAGCAACTGCCCTGCAATTTTAATGGTGCCCCGATCCGCATGCTCAAGCAGATTGATACATTTTACGAGCGTGCTCTTACCGGCTCCGCTTGGGCCGATAATGCCAAAAATCTCACCTTCTTTTATGTGCAGACTGATGCCCTGCAGCGCCTCGAATGTTCCTTGTGGAGTCGAGTACGACTTACTTAAATCACTGATCTCAATCATGTGTGCATATTGCCGGATTCTAGTTATAAAGAAAACGACATTTTCTTTATGGGCTTATAACTGCAGGTAAAAAACAAAAGCCCCGCATTTCTGCGAGGCTATGTTTGTACTCATACAGCTGCTTGGTGGGCCGGGCGAGACTCGAACTCGCGACCAACGGATTAAAAGTCCGCTGCTCTAACCAACTGAGCTACCGGCCCCAAGCCCGCTATTATTGCTTTTTCATGACGGCATGTCAAACGCAACGGATTCAGGTACTGAATATGCCCTCAAATCTCTTTCCCAGCTGGAGCAAAGCATAGTCATGGCCATGCACAGCAACAAGCTGCAAACCAAGCGGCAAGCCCGTTCTACCCTTGCCTGCTGGCAAAGTCAGGCAAGGTGAGCCGATCGTCGTCCAGATCCGGTTAAAGGTTGAAGCACCGGTACCATCCTCAAGCAACGGGGCTTCGCCGGGCGCGCTAAAGGTCAGCAGTGCATCGACACTCTGCATCGCATCTTGAAACAGCGCACGGCAGCGCTCGGATTGCCTGAGCTCCTGTTCGAACTGTCCTGGCGTAACGGTCAAACCAAACTCAATGAGCTTGACGGTGCTCGCGCCCAGCAAATCTGGATGCCTGAGATAGATCGCCTTATGCTGGCGCGCTGCCTCATATGCCATGATGATTCGGTTTGAACGCCCAACAGCTGCGAAATCACCATGTGGCAGTTTGACTGTTACAACGTCAACGCCCTGTTCGCTCAGCTGCGCGCGCGCACGCGCCAGCCGGTCGGTGGCATCACTTGTCGCCTCATCAGCATTCGGTCCCGGATACCAGCCAATCCGCGGCCGATACGTAGTCGCTACAATCCGGGCTGGATGTCCCAGCAAGACGGACGACAAGAGACCCAGATCATCAACAGAGCGCGCCATCAAGCCCATGGTGTCCATTGATGCAGACAGTGGCAGCACACCTTCCAGGCCAATCCTTCCGTAGGTCGGCTTAAAGCCCACTACGCCACAGAAAGCCGCAGGACGGATCGTTGACCCACCTGTTTGCGAACCGAGCGCAAACGCCACCATTCCATCGGCCACTGCTGCAGCGGAACCACTTGAGGATCCGCCAGGCGTATGGGCGACGCTGTGGGGATTCACGGTTGGTCCGGCATGCACATGTGCAAATTCAGTGGTGACCGTCTTGCCCATGAGAACTGCACCGGCAGCTTTTAAACGCTGAATCACTGCTGCATCTGTCGCAGGTTGGTAGCCACGGTATGCGGCAGAACCATATTGGGTTGGCATCTGCGCCGTATCAATAATATCTTTGATGCCGATTGCCAGCCCTGTTAGGGCTCTGGCGGCATCCGAAGTGCCCGCGAGGGCGTCATGCAACACCGACTGTGCCTGCATCTGAGAATCAAACTCGCTGAGGACCTGATCTGCATCATGTGATGCCCACGCCCGAACGACAGGCTCACGCGCAGCAATGCGAGCGAGTTGTGAATCAAGGATATCGCGGCGAGTGATCTCTCCGGTGGCAAGCTGTCCGGTCAGTTCGGTGACCGTTTTGGTAAACAAGGCAGAAGTGTCTGCCATGTTTTACCGAGCACGAGAAATACGGACTTCGGCGCCCCGGCGCTTGACCTCAAGACCCTCGGAAGGAGAGATCTTCAGGCCTTCCAGTCCTTTGATGTAGCTTGAGCCCTGCATTTGCATGACACGAATCTTGTTGCGCATGACAACTGGATTATGGACAGGCATGCCAAACATCAGGACTTCGTCGAGAATACGTGCCGAATTAAATTCACCCGTGTGATGGGCGGTGGGCCCCAGACACAGCATATGACCCTCACGGCCAAAGACGGGCAACGTGCCCAGTCCACAGCTCACGGTCAGGACAGAACCACCTTCGTAGCGCCATCCGGTATTAAGATCCCACCATGCTTCGCCAGCCGGCAAATAGACGTTCAAATCCTGGCCGGGCTGCATGGCAGGCGCCACCAGTACTGCGGGCCCGAGCATGTACTGCGTATCCCAGCGTTGCGCCTCGACATCCGCAGGAAACGACAAGGCCATTGAGCGCTGCACAGGCAAACCGGTTCGCGCTGCGTCTTCGATTGCACCCAGCACATAAGGAATCAGGCGATAGCGCCACTGCAACCAACCCTGGATCAGCGCACGGGTCTCTTCGTCAAAGCCTGTCGGAATCAGATCAGGATGGGTCTGGAAGTTAAAGTTCGATGAAAAAACCGCCATCCCCAGCCATCGCAGGTACAGCTCGGGTGTCATTTCATCGGTTGGAGCCAGGGCGTTGCCAATTGCGTGCATTTGTACAGGAATGCCACTCGCACCAACCGACAGGGCGGTGCGCAACGAATGCTGTAAGCCTGCCCAGTTATTGGTCACCCGTGGTGCAGACTGCCATAACAGGCGTTGCGCACCAACAAACAAATCCGAACTGAATACCACGCCTTCGGGTGGGACTTTCTGACCGGCAGCAGCGTCAAACAGTGCGCGACGCGCGAGCGCCGGATAAATCGAGCGCAACACCGGACCCGTTTCACCGCCACGCGCAACAATTGAATCCGGGATATCAAACTGCACATCACAGATCGTGGCGCCGACGCCGTCTTCGATCAGATGGCGATGCCGCTCTGACCAGGCATTCAACACATCGCGATGGGTTAAATCAAGCAGGGCAAAATCTTGTCCACCCGTTGCTGCAACACCCGGAAACACATGCGCATCACCCGCTTCGTTGGTCAGCAGCCAGCCACGGTCTTCGAGCTCGGCAAAGGTATTGGTCCCTACCAGCGCACCAGGAATGGTGTGCATCGCCAGATGCACTGCATGCTTGGCAAACAGCTCCATCACTTGCTTGGGATCAGGAAATCTTTCACGATCCCACTCAGGCAAGAGCTTGGAATCCTGATAGGTCCAGGCCGTCGGTGGTTGCATCAGCACGCCATCAATCGCCAGTTGCTGAGTGCGAAACTCTGCAACAATTTCTGCAGTTTGTGTCGCGCTCTGACCCTGATACTGTTCAAGCCACACGCCCATTGACCACAGGACAGGCTGTCCTGAACGTCCCGTTAACTGCGTGTACTGATTCAGAATCTCCGCAGGTTCACCGGCGAATATAAACAGGTCAAGGACGGAGTCTTCGATCGTAATAAGATATTCGTCGGCGGACTCAGCACCCAGATCATGTTCGACCCGAGCCAATGTATTTGTATAGACACCCCAACCTGACGGGCCCCAGGCAAGCGGAAGTGCGCGGTGCTCAGGGCTGTCAGACAGAATCACTTCGGTACGTCGATCCAGATCACCATGGGTCTCACCCAGACCAAAAATCTTTTCGTCGGCTTTCAGATGGAGTCCGACCGACCAGGCATCGCCATGGGACTGAATCCCTGTTTCAGACAAGGTCAGGACCGTCTGACCCAGACGCTGCAAAGTGAGACTGAAGGGTTGCGATGTCACGTCGAGCGTCACATCACCCTGCGCCATGCGCCAGCCCTGGATGTCACCGGCCAGTGGTTCAAAGGTCGCTTCGCCAATGGCCTCGGGTCGTGCCAGCAGGACTTCGGCATGCACACGTGCTCGCCCGCCAGGCAGGATATCTGCAGCGACAGCTTCGGGGCGTCCGCAACGAATGCGAAAGACACCAGGAGCATGTGGTTCGACAATCAGCGAAAGTGAAGCACCCACGTCGAAAGCGACCCGGGTAGGTAATGTATCGACAAGTTTGAGCGTTTCGAGATGCATATTCAGCGCGAAGGTAAAAGCGACCAAAGGCGCTATTTTGACGGATTTAGCTGATTTAATAAACTCAGCACGTATAAATGACAATAAGCGGCGTTTATTTGAGGCTAGATGCTTAGCAAAAAAGTCCTTGTGGGACCCTTTGATATTGTTCTTTTACGGCTTCTTGGTGATAATTTGCTTGAATTTGCTTTAAATTCCACTGATAGTCGCTATTATATCGTTTTCTAGGGCAATCGGCTCACCATTGAGTGCGCCCGCAATTAAATCGCCTGCCAACGTTGCCCAGGTCAACCCGCGCGAGGCAAATCCGGTTGCCACCCACAGGCCTTGCGTCTGAGGCACCGGGCCTATTGCAGGCAGTCTGCCTGGCAGTACGGCACGCCATCCCGCCCATCCCGCCAATCTTTCGCCCGCCAGCCTGGCTGGCAAATCAGGCTGATTCAACAATCCCGAGACCCGCTTCAGGTTTCCCTCCACCCCCGCCTGCGTCACGGATACAAGCTGTGCGCCATGCAGGTAACTGCTACCAGCGACGCAGACGCCGTTAAGCGAAGGCAAGACATATCCGTCGCCTCCCACAATGCACCGTGGGCCGCCCCCAATAAAAGTTTCCGGCACAAAGGTGATTTCGCCTCCCAACGCGTGCATGGCGGCCAGACGCGACTGGGGCGATAACAACCCACTCTGAAATAACACGGCCTGAGTATGAAATCCGCCAGCCAGTACCGCATGAGGCGCGCTCGCCAGCACCTGACCGCACGCGTCGAGCGCCTGCCAGGCTTGACCTTGTCGCCGAACCGAACAGACCTCTGCATGCAAGATTTCAATCCCGGGCGAGCGGGCAAGCGCATTGAGCAGAGCCTGCGGATCGACTCTTGCTGCCGTCGGAAAATAGATACCGCCGCGATTGAGCCGCAGACCTGCGATCTCGCTGGCCTCCTGAGCAGACACATACCGGGTCCAAAGTGGCGAGAACTGTAGCGTCTGGACGACTGATTCCAGGTCAACGATCCTTCCAGACTGGCGTTCGAGCTGGATGGCACCGCATCGCAGCAACACGGACTCCGGTAAATGCCCCCACCGGTGTTGCGCCCGCAGACTGCCTGCCCGCGAAAGTCGTCCACGAATATTGTCATCACGCGCAAGCATCGGTGTCAGTGCCGCTGCAGCATGCTGCTCATGCGTTGACTGCGCTGCACCCCACTGTGCGTCCAGCACCGTCACGCGCCAGCCGCGCAAGGCAAGCGACTGCGCCACACCAAGACCCGCAAAGCCCGCCCCCATCACCAGCGCGTGACGGGCTTGCGGCGCAGCGGGCGCCTGGCACCATGGGTCCTGCGTCTGTGCCAGCCGACTACGCAGCGAGGCACGCAGCATGACGAGAGGCGGTGCGCCCTGGTCTGACGGTGACTCAATATGCTCGATATGATCCAGCACCCCGAGCGTGGCCAGAGGTTCCAACCATACAGACTGCTGACCCTGGATGACCACACATGCATTATCAGAGGCCAGTGCGCAGACTGAGCCAGCCAACCCCTGCATCAGGTCTGGCGCAGCGTACGCGCAACCTGCTCCCAAACCCGCATCGCCAAGCAAAAAGGCATCCACACGCACGCGTAAACGGCTGATCACCAACGGTAACGCGCCGACTCCGAGCGTCAGCGTCACCGCCCCACCCTCGAATTCCAGCCGATGCAGGCCAGGCAGATTCAGGGGCAAGGCTGAACGCAACGCAAGAGCAAGCGCTCGCAGTCGTTCAGGCAAAGGCAAGCTGTGTTCTGCGGGCAACCGAGGCAACAACCCCACAACATGCAACCGCTCAGACCTGGATGGATCCTGACGCCAGGTATCCCACAGCATCAAAAATCTCAGTCCCTGATCAAAGTCGGTATCCAGCACAGTCCACTGCGAACGTCCTGCCCAGGCAGCGGGCGCGCCCAGTCCCGATAACCAGGCATCAAACATCTCGAAGTGCTCGTCTCAAAATCTTTCCAACATGGCTTTTAGGCAATTCATCACAAAAGGTGATGATCCGTGGACACTTATACCGCGCAAGATGTTGCCGGCACCAGTCAAGCACGATGTCTTCAGTCAAAGAATCATCTTTGCGGACCACATACAGTTTGACGCGCTCGCCGGCGTGCGCATCGGCCACCCCAATGACGGCACACTCAATGACAGCGGGATGCATCATGACGACGGCTTCGACCTCGCTCGGATAGACATTAAAACCCGAGACCAGAATCATGTCTTTCTTGCGGTCTACGATATACACAAAACCTCTTGCGTCCATCCAGCCGATATCGCCAGTCAGAAAAAATCCATCTGCTCTGAGCACCTCGGCGGTATCGCGCGGCGCCTGCCAGTAACCTTGCATCACTTGCGGACCACGAATCGCGATCTCACCATGCTCGCCAGACGCGACGCCAGCACCCTGTGCGTCCAGAATCGCTATATCGGTGTCTGGCACAGGCAACCCGACGCTGCCAGAAAAAGTTTTTGCATTGGTCGGGTTCGCTGCCACGACCGGCGAGGTCTCGGACAAGCCATACCCTTCAATCAAGGCTTGTCCGGTCAGGGTCTCCCACTGCTCGGCCACACCGGACTGCAACGCCATGCCGCCTCCAAACGAGAGTCGCAGCGACGAAAAGTCCAGTTGGCAAAAAGCAGGTTCCTGCATCAGGGCATTGAACAGCGTATTGACGCCAGGAAAAATATTGACCGGATATCTGCGCCAGATGCGAATCAGCGCCTGCCGGTCTCGCGGATTGATCACCAGAAGACTTTTCATTCCCGCATGCATGCCGTACAGGCCACAAACAGTCATGGCGAACACGTGGTAAAGCGGCAAAGCCGTCAGCATCGTCAGCGGGTGGTTGATGACAGAGCGCAGCGCCGGCATGGCGACCTCTTGCACCTGCAGGACGTTGGCGACCAGATTGCCATGGGTCAGCATTGCTCCTTTGGGCTGTCCAGTCGTGCCACCTGTATATTGCAAGACTGCAAGGTCCTGCAGAGTGATCTCGGGCGCCCGCCAGGGCAAGGAACGTCCGCGGCGCAGCACCTCTGGCCAACGATATGACCCAGGCAGGCACCAGGGCGGGACAATTTTTTTAAGATGGCGTGCGACAACATTAATTAAAGAGCCTTTGATCACGCCCAGCATGTCTCCTGGCGCGACCACGACACGATGCAGTAACGCCTCGCACCCGCGGACTTGCTCAATAGTGTGGGCAAAACTCTCAAACACAACAATGACACTTGCGCCACTGTCCTCCAATTGCAGCTGCAGCTCCCTTGGAGTAAACATCGGATTCACGTTCACAACGACGTGGCCTGCCCTGAGTGTGCCCAGCACCGCCACCATATAGGCAGCAACATTGGGCATCATGAGCGCAACGCGAGCCCCCGGGGGCAATGACAGAGACTGCAGCCAGCGGGCAAATGACAAGGCATGTGCATCGAGTGCGCGATATGTCATCGACACATTAAATGAGACAAAAGCGACGCGCTCGGCATGTTTTTTGCTTGCCTGGTCAAGCAGATCGACCAGGGAGGTATAGCTCCCCATATCAATATGGGCAGGCATTCCCTCGGGATAATTTGCGATCCAGGGCTGTTGCATTGTTTGATCTGTGTTCAGGGTTATTACAAATGAATGGCTTTTTTAATCGATAATACCTTTAGTCTTCTTTTTTTTGGTCAGACATCCACATGAAGCTTCTTGAACCATTCCTGAACTGGCAATCCGAGATCCAGGCAATTCGCCGGGATATTCATGCCCATCCTGAACTCTCCTACGAGGAGCACCGCACTTGCGAAGTCGTGGCTGCCGCACTCGAAAAATGGGGAATCACTGTCCATCGCGGACTGGGTGGCACGGGCGTCGTCGGCGAAATCAGAGGGCGTGCAGGCGCTTCAGGCGTACTCGGAGCGGGCGCCATCGGTATGCGCGCCGACCTCGATGCACTCCCGATGCAGGAAATCAACACCTTTGCCCATGCCAGCCAGCACCCTGGGAAAATGCACAGCTGCGGTCATGATGGCCACACGGCGATGCTGCTCAACGCTGCGCGTTACCTGGCTGAGCACAGGAACTTTGACGGTACGGTCTACGTGATTTTTCAGCCTGCCGAAGAAGGTGGTGCTGGTGCACAAAAAATGATTGATGATGGCTTGTTTAAAAAATTCCCGATGCAGGCCGTGTTCGGCATGCATAACTGGCCTGGCATCCCGGTCGGAAACTTTGCCCTGACCTCAGGCCCGATGATGGCCTCAAGCAATGAATTCTGCATCACAGTGCGTGGCAAGGGTGCCCATGGTGGCATGCCTCATCTGGGGGTCGATCCGATCATGACTTCCGTACAGATCGCGCAGACACTGCAAACTATCGTCACCCGCAACCGTCATCCGCTCGAGGCTGCGGTCCTGAGCATTACACAAATCCATGGTGGCAGTGCAGACAATGTGATCCCAACCGAAGTCATCATGCGCGGGACCGTCCGGACATTCACCCTTGAAACCCTCGACCTGATCGAACAACGCATGGGTGAGGTCATCGCCAGCAGTGCCAGCGCCATGGGTGCTACAGCAGATTTCTCCTTTGTGCGCAGCTACCCACCCACCATTAACCACGCCAAAGAAACTGCATTCTGCGCCGCGGTCATGAAAGGTATTGTCGGAGCCGGACACGTAGATGATCACGTTCAACCCTCCATGGGCGCCGAAGACTTTTCCTACATGCTCCAGGAAGTACCCGGCTGCTATGTCTGGATTGGCAACGGCCAGGGCGACCACCGCGATGCGGGGCACGGTCTTGGCCCCTGCATGCTCCATAACGGCTCATACGACTTCAATGATGAGCTGCTGCCGCTGGGTGCAACCTACTGGGTCAAACTGGCGGAGGAGTGGTTTAAGCAGTAGTATCTCGGTGATTCCTAAATTACCGATGGTTATTTACTTATGTCCGAACCACTGAAATCCGGCCTGTCGCCCTGGCGAGACAAAGTCAATGGCATGTTGTTTGTTGGCTTGCTGGCAGCGGCAGTGGTTCAACTCGCTGCCATTCCAGGAATCAAGACACTAGGCTTTAGCCCTTTGGTCGTGGGGATTGTCTGCGGCATGCTGTATGGCAACTTTTTACGTGGCACCATGCCTGCAGACTGGGGGGTGGGCGTGAACTGGACGGCACGCCGTTTATTACGCATCGCCGTGGCCTTCTATGGCCTGAACATCAGCATTCAACAAATTGCCGAAGTTGGCCTGCCAGGTCTGATTGTTTCTGTTGGTATTGTCTTGTCCGTCCTTCTGGTTGGCACATTTATCGGTACCCGCGTACTCAAACTTGATCGCGACACCGCTATTTTGACCTCAGCCGGCAGCGCAATCTGCGGTGCCGCTGCGGTACTCGCCTTCGAGTCCACGCTGAAGGCCGCGCCCCACAAAAGCGCAGTGGCCGTTGCAACGGTCGTGCTTTTCGGCACGATTTCCATGTTTCTGTACCCCTTGTTGTATCAACTGGGCTGGATGGATATGGATCCACGCACCTTTGGTATCTTTCTGGGCGGAACCATTCACGAAGTTGCTCAGGTCGTTGGCGCCTCAAGCAATATTGGCCCGGTGACAACCGAAGTCGCCACGATCGTCAAAATGACCCGTGTCGCGCTGCTGGTTCCTTTGCTCATTGTGCTGGGAGTCTGGCTGCAGCGTACTGCGAGTACCGGTCTGACAGCCGGTGCAGCCAAACCAAAGCTGCCGATCCCCTGGTTTGCCATTTTTTTCCTGGTGTTTGCATTGATTAACTCTGCAGACATCATCCCGGCCAGCGTACTTCAAACACTGCGCGCTCTGGATATCTTTGCGTTGACGATGGCAATGACCGCTCTAGGAATCGAAACACGCTTTTCCCAGATGCGCAAGGCGGGACCCAAAGTCCTGGCCCTGGCCTTCATCCTCTTTCTGATGCTGTCCTTTGGTGGTTATACCCTGGTCAAAATCGCCGTTTAGCATTCAGTCATCAAATGAAACACGGGCTTGGCATTTTTCCTGCATAATCAGTAGGAACCCTAGTTTGCCTGATACGGTATTTCATGACGCAAACCCCCCTCGAACCGACAGCCTCTGTTCGCCGTCTGGACCCTGAAGATTCGCAGCTTGCTCTTGCCCAAGTGCAAGAGCTGCTGCATCGTCACGAGCTCGTCGAAAATCTGGTGCACCGGCAAGAAGAAAACGACGATCGCGCCGAGTTAGTCGAGGGTTTACTGCAGCGCCAGCACGAAACCGAAATCAAAGTGCTGGTCAACGACCTGCACCCCGCAGATATTGCCTTTATTCTCGAGTCACTCCCAAAAACTGCACGCCAGATGATCTGGCGTCTGGTCAGTGCCGAACATGATGCAGACGTATTGCTTGAGGTCGATGACTGGGTCCGTGAGTCACTCATCGAGGCCATGGATCGCAAAGATCTGGTCGCCGCAACCGAAGGCATGGATGCCGACGAGCTTGCCGACCTGGCACCCGATCTGCCACCCGATGTGGTCGCAGAAGTTCAAAAAGGCCTCACAGTCCAAGAGCGCGCACGCCTGATCGAGGCCATGGGCTACCCCGACGATAGCGTTGGCGGCATCATGGACTTCGAAATGGTGCGTGTGCGCGATGATGTTTCACTTGAAGTCGTGTTGCGCTACCTGAGACACCTGCCAGAGTTGCCCGACCACACTGATCAGATTTTCGTGGTTGATCGCAATGACAAACTACTCGGCACTCTCACCCTGTCCTCACTGCTTGTAAACGAACCTGAAATTGAAGTGCGCCAGGTCATGGGGACCGAATACCTGTCTTTGAGCCCGCTTGACTCTGATGCGGATGCTGCCGGTGCATTCGAACGCTACGATCTGGTGTCCGCCCCTGTCGTTGATGATCTGGGCCGCCTGATTGGTCGCGTTACGATCTCAGAGGTCGTGGACGTGATCCGTGAGGACTCTGACGAACAAGCGCTGTCTCGTGCAGGTATGCAAGAAGAAGACATCTTTGCACCCATCATGATGGCTCTGCGTAACCGTGCGCCCTGGCTGCTGCTCAATCTGTGCACGGCAGCCATCGCATCGTTTGTTGCCTCACGTTTCGAAGAAACAGTCAGCACCATTGTGATGCTGGCTTTTCTGATGTCGATCGTTGCAGGCATTGGTGGCAACTCTGGCAATCAAACAATGACACTTATTATTCGTGCGCTGGCTGTGGGCCGGATCACGGACAAGAACGTCTGGCAACTCGTCAAGCGTGAAATGCTTGTGACCTTTTTAGTCGGGCTGGTGGGGTCTGCCGTCGCGGCAGTCTTTGCCTGGGCCATCTCTAAATCGATTCCCATTGCAATCGTGATGATGGCAGCGATGATCTGCAATATGCTGATTGGCGCAATGATTGGTGTACTGGTGCCTGTGGTTCGCACACGCTTTGGCAAAGATCCCGCGATGGGCTCTTCGGTACTACTGACCTTTGCAACAGATTCGCTTGGATTTTTTATATTTCTAGGTCTGGCAACACTTTTTCTAATTTAGAAAAACTTATCCCGGAAGTATTTTTTCTGACCAGGGCAGTACACGATTAACGTGTGTCGCAATGCGCCCACTATCCATGCCATAGACATGAACAGACATGGCAGGCTGGGTCCCGGCATTCCCCAGTCGGTGAATCAACTCAAGACCTGCGTGGCCGCAGACGCTCTGCCCTGCACTGCGGATCACTTTGTTAAAGAGATAGGCCTGTTGAGCCGTGCGATCCCACTCATAATGCGACTCAGTCAACTCACCGGCAAGCACCCGATAGGTACACCAGGTGTGGTGAGCATGTACCGGGCTGAATTGCTGTGGCCCCCATATCAGTGCAACGACGGTAAATCTCCCCTTTGGATCAGCATGCAGAATATGCCGGGTATACGTCTGCTCGGATACCGGCATGCTACTGAGCAAGTCAGCCAGTTTTGCGGCCGCACCCCCAGCGAGGCCGTCATTCAGGGCCTGCCTGACTGCGTAGGGCACAAGATCAGCCTGATCCATGCATGCACGCTCGATCTGCTCGACAGTGGCGGGCAAATGTCTTGCCAGCAGCGACTGCGCACGTAACGCGCGTGGCCTGGTGGGTGTAGGGTGCTCTGAGGGGCTTAAGTGATTTTCCATCCCTCTTATCTTATTCAAACAAGATGAAAAATAATTTGCTTTTTCTGTCTAAAATAGACTTTTATTAGAATAACTTTCTATTTTTAATTAATAAAAGAGTAAAAAATGCCAATCGACAAAAAAGACCGTGAAATTCTTCGTTTACTGCAGTCCGATGCGACCATGTCGCTTGCCGATCTGGCCGCTGCAGTCAACCTTACACCGACCCCTTGCTGGAGACGCATGCAAAAGCTGCAATCCGATGGAGTGATCAAGAAGCAGGTTGCCATTTGTGATGCAAACAAGTTGAATTTGGGATTGACCACATTTGTCACTATTCGTACCAGTCAGCACAGCGAAGACTGGATGAAGCGATTTGTGGATGGCGCAACCAGCATCCCAGAAATTGTTGAAATTTATCGTTTGAGTGGCGATGCGGACTACTTGCTGAAAATAATGGTGCCCGACATCAGTAGCTATGACAGTGTCTATAAAAAACTCATTCGTTCAGTCGAACTGCTGGATGTCAGTTCGGCCTTTGCGATGGAGACGATCAAATGCACGACCGCGCTCCCGCTTGATTACGCGGCATAGTTACCGCTAGCCACCGGCATCCGTCGTGCGCACTTCGGAGGTCCAGGACTGCATCAGGGTGTAGGTCACCGCTAACGCGACAGGACCGACAAAAATCCCGATCAAACCAAAACTCAGCAATCCCCCGATCACACCTACAAAAATCAGCAACAGAGGTAAGTCAGCACCACGTCTGATCAGAACAGGTCGCAAAAAGTTATCGATACTGGCAACCAGCAAACCCCAGACAAACAAAGCCGTTGCCCAACCGTGATCTCCGGTCCAGTACATCCAGGCCACTGCAGGAAACAACACGAGACTGGGTCCGACTTGCGCGATACACAACATAAGCATCAAGGCGGACAATACTGCCGCATAGGGCACGCCTGCAACAGCCAGACCGATTCCACCCAGAAAAGTCTGAACAATCGCGGTCGCCCCCACGCCAAGCGCCACACCACGAATGGCTTGTCCGGCAAGAATCATCGAGTTTTCACCACGGTCACCAGCCAGACGTCGCCCAAAGCTTCGAACCATCTGAGCAGCCTCTTCGCCTGAGGTATACAAAATCGCCGCGATCGCAACTGCCAGTAAAAACTGGATCAGCATACCGCCCAACCCCCCAAACTGGGTCAACACCCATTTGCCAGTGCCCGCTGCGTAAGGTGTCACATGCTCAATCAGCCCTGCAGCCCCGCCCGCGACAAAATCATTCCAGGTATCAAAGGCCTTACTACCGACCAGGGGAATGGTCTTGACCCATGCCGGAGGCAATGGCAATCCATTTGTTGCCAGATTCTTGCCAAGTGTCACAACCTGATCCGAACGGTCAGCGATCGTACTGATTGCCCACCATAAAGGTAAAACAAGCAAAAGCAACATGCCAATTGTCATGACCGCGACCGCTGGACCGCGCCTGCCGCCAAAAATCTTCTGCAGTGCTTTCAACCAGGGCCAGGTCGCCACCACGATCATGGTTGCCCACACCGTTGCCGCCAGAAAAGGGCGCAGCACCCATAGGGAGAGCGCAATCAGTCCTACGATAAAAAATACCGCCAGAGTGTTACGCGTCAGATCGTGATGCATGGCAAATCCAATAAAAAAGTAAATCTGGGACAATGCTGCTTATATAACCCAAAAGATCAGGCTGTGCGATGACAACACAACAAGAAATCATTCAGATCATGCAAGCTACACCTGCAAAAGGCTTTGTGGCAAAGCGCTTTTTCCACGTCATTGCAGAGCGCCACGTCGAGAATATCTTTGAACGGCTCGCCCAGGATGAAAAATTCTACAGCTTCATTTTGCTGCCAAATTCAAAAAAACAACCCAGCGAAGCGTTGATCTGCACAGACTCAAGAATCATGGTCTGGAATAACGAATTTGCAGAGGATGACGAAATCGCGCTGGATCAGATTGAATCCACCCACCTCGACCGTGGCTGGTGGTCCAGTACGCTATCCCTCTATCAGTCGGGCAACAAGCAAGGTGCTTGCTGGAAGTTCAAATGCGAAACAGAAGTCATGGCAGCTTTTGAGCAATCGGTCCTGCAAGCAAAAGCAGATCGCCACGCATCGGTCAATCGTGGATAAACTTCACAGCGCCTTGACCACTGAACGGCGATCATGACTGAAGGCCCCAGTCAACATATCTGACCGCATTAATTCAAAGGCAGGTATGTCTGGGCCATATTCATTTTGATGGTTTGAATATCCTTGGCATTCATATCGGCCTTTTTCATATCAAAGGCTTGGGCATTGGTATTTTCAAAGGGCTTCACGTAGTACATCATGTTTTTGTTGTCTGCGACCACGGTCCACTCGGTGATCTCAAATCCACCCGATCCGCCGCCGTAGGGATTGCTGGCTGGCAGCGTAATCGCTCCTGGTGGAATGTCAAAGCTACCCAGAATATGCCAGGCCGTGTTGACTTGCTGCTCAGAAGATACATCGGTTGGTGCGGAGTTTGACAAAAATATCGCACGAATAAATCGGCTAGGACTCAAAAAGTCACCTGGCATACCATGCAGACCACTTCCGGAACTGGGTGCATTGAATGTTGCACCATTGATCACAACGGGTGGGCGCTCAACTTTAGTCAAGTTGGAGTAATTGCCGATACTGTTCAGGTGTTCATTGAACTCAGGGTCATTGGTCAGAACGGAGGTAGGATTGTCTGTGATGACGAGCTGACCCTTGAGGTATTCCACAACAATGCTTTTGCCTGCTCGATCATGCAAAGTCATATGAACCGGTGCTGACTGATTGTGATAAGCCGGAATTGTCGATTTGTTGACAAGAATTTTTTTCAGACCTTCTTTGACTTCCTCAACCGTTGCGAAATTTGTCAGTGCATAAATCAGCAACTGTGCAGAAGAAATGCTCCTGGTCGCTTCCGCAGCCGACACGTCCTGATACATCGCCGTGTTGGGTGCATTTAACAAACCACCCACCAGACCTTTTTCGTTCATACCATCCAGCAAAATAGGCAAATTGACACCATTCATGCCAACAGCAGCATATTTTGTGGTCCAGTTCAGCCCTGTCCCTGGCTTGCCATCAATACCCACGCCTGGAAGTTTGAAGTTTCTGGGCACCATGATGACATCGGATTTAAGTGGGAAACCAAACTCCATCGTCCGGCCATAGACAAATCCGCCGTCATTTCCCTTTAGCAGAAAGCTCGTGCATGCAAGTGTCGTCAGAGGTGAAAGCACCATCGAACCAGAAATGACGCAAGCGAATATTTTTTTAATAAATTTTTTTTTCATGGACCTCTCCAAAATAAAAACCTCACTGAACTGTGCGCTCAATGAGGTTTTTACCAGCCATTAAACAGTTGCCAGAATTTACACGATTTTGCCGTGGCAAGCCTTGTATTTTTTACCACTTCCACACGGGCAAGCCTCGTTACGGCCCACTTTTGGCATCGCATTGCGCACGGGATTTTGAGCCTCGCTTTCAGCAAGAGCTGGCTGAGCAATCGCTTCTGCCTGCTGGGCTTCGTCAAAGTCCGTATGCTCATAGGTCACGTTTTGCAAGTGCGACTGCGCGGCTTCTTGTTCGGCCTGCTCGACCTGCTCTGGGGACTGAATCCGCACAGTCATCAGGATGCGGATCACTTCATCGCGCACACGATCCAGCATGTCGGAAAACAGTTCGAAGGCCTCACGTTTGTATTCCTGCTTGGGATTCTTTTGTGCATATCCGCGCAAATGAATTCCCTGACGCAAATGATCAAGTGCCGACAAGTGTTCACGCCATTGCGAGTCGATGACTTGCAGCATGATAGAGCGCTCAAATTGCGACCAGGACTCTGCCCCCACCATTTCAGATTTTTCGGCATACGCACGTTGTGCAGCAAGGAGCACTTGCTCAAGGACGTCTTCGTCCGTCATGCTCTTGGAAGCCTTGACCAGATCAACCAGGGGCACGGACACCTGCCAGTCAGCTTCGAGCGCCATTTGCAGTGCGGGAATATCCCACTGCTCTTCAACTGAGTTGGCTGGCACGAATCTGGCCACAAGCTCACTCACCGTACCATCACGCATGTGATTGATTGTTTCGGAGATTTCGGTTGCTTCGAGTACTTCGTTACGCTGCGAGTACAAGACCTTGCGCTGATCGTTTGCGACGTCATCATATTCAAGCAACTGTTTACGCACGTCAAAGTTCCGGCCCTCGACCTTGCGCTGTGCGGTTTCAATCGAACGCGATACCATGCCCGCCTCGATGGGCTCGCCTTCAGGCAACTTCAGACGCTCCATGATCCCGCGCACGCGATCACCCGCAAAAATGCGCATCAAGGGATCTTCGAGTGACAGATAAAATCTAGATGACCCTGGATCGCCCTGACGACCTGCACGACCACGCAACTGATTATCGATACGACGTGACTCATGCCGCTCGGTACCGATAATGCGTAAACCACCCGCCGCTTTCACACGTTCGTTCAGAGGACGCCATTCTTCGCGAATTTTTTCGATATGAACAAGCTTGTCGGCTTCGCTCATATCTGCATCAGCACGAATCTGCTCAATCTGTTTTTCGATACTGCCACCAAGCACAATGTCCGTACCACGACCAGCCATGTTGGTCGCGATGGTGATATTGCCTGGTTTTCCTGCCTGCGCAACGATTTCAGCTTCGCGTGCGTGCTGCTTGGCATTGAGCACCTCGTGGCGCAAACCCACCTTATCAAGCATCGTTGAGAGTAATTCGGAATTCTCAATGCTGGTTGTCCCGACCAGCACAGGTTGTCCACGCTCCTGACAATCACGGATGTCTGCGATGATCGCATTGAATTTTTCTGGAGCCGACTTGAAAATCTGATCGTTCTGATCTGCACGAATCATCGTGCGGTTGGTCGGCACGATGACCGTTTCAAGACTGTAGATTTCCTGGAATTCGTAAGCTTCGGTATCCGCAGTACCCGTCATTCCGGAAAGCTTTTCATACATCCGGAAAAAGTTCTGGAATGTAATGGATGCAAGTGTCTGGTTTTCGAGCTGGATCTTGACGCCTTCCTTGGCTTCGACGGCCTGATGCAAGCCATCGGACCAGCGGCGGCCCGCCATCAGACGACCCGTGAATTCGTCAACAATGATGACCTCATCGTCCTGGACAACATAATGCTGATCACGATGAAACAAATTGTGTCCGCGCAAGGCTGCCATCAAGTGGTGCATCAGTGAAATGTTGCGCGGTTCATACAGGGACTGGCCTTCTGGCAGCAAACCAATGCGCGACAGGATCGCTTCGGCCTGCTCGTGGCCTGACTCAGACAAGTACACCTGGTGATTTTTTTCATCCACCCAGTAGTGTCCTTCTGGTTCGGGCTCCTGCGGCTTGGGCTCGGTCGCCATCCGCTGCAGTAGTGCCGGCACAGCATTCATGCGCATGTAGAGTTCGGTATGGTCTTCTGCCTGACCCGAAATGATGAGCGGTGTTCGGGCTTCATCAATCAGGATTGAATCAACTTCGTCGATGATTGCATAGACAAGTGAGCGCTGACGACGGTCTTCTACGCGAAACTCCATGTTGTCGCGCAAATAGTCGAATCCAAACTCGTTGTTTGTACCGTAAGTGATATCAGCGCGATAGGCTGCGATCTTTTCATCATTGGGCTGCTGAGGCACGACAACGCCGACCGACATTCCCAGATAGTTATACAGACGTCCCATCCACTGCGCATCACGACGCGCGAGGTAGTCGTTAACCGTCACAACATGCACGCCACGTCCTGCCAGTGCGTTCAGATAGACAGGCAGTGTCGCCATGAGGGTCTTACCCTCACCCGTGCGCATTTCGGCAATCTTGCCGCTATGGAGCACCATGCCGCCCACCAGCTGCATGTCAAAGTGACGCATGCCAAATACGCGCTTACCTGCTTCCCTGACTACGGCAAAGGCTTCAGGCAAGAGACCATCAAGCGTCTCGCCGGCACCCAGACGTTCGCGAAACGCAATCGTTTGTGCACGCAGGGCCTCGTCAGAGAGTGCCTCCATTTTTGGTTCGAGTGCGTTGATTTGCAGAACCTGTCGGCGTAATTGCTTGAGCAGCCGATCATTGCGGCTGCCGAAGATTTTTTTAAGCAGTGAAAACATGCGTATCAGACCCAAGCAAACCCGCACATCCTGTGCACGAGCCCGCGTATAAAAGGGTTAAGGCAAAATGCTGCCAATAAACCCTAGAGTTTAACGCAGCCGTGGGCGCCATGTCAGGGATGGCGAACCTGGCACGCTCTGGACCGAAGCCACAGCGCGATTGATAGGCTGGCCAGCTAGGTAAACCCTTGGATCCAAAGGCTTATCGTCCTGACGCACCTCAAAATGCAGATGCGGACCGGTCGACAGACCCGTCGAGCCCACGCGGGCGATTAACTGACCGCGGGTCACAAGCTCCCCCTCTTTCACCAAAATGACTTTGGCATGGGCATAGCGGGTCATGAGACCTTCACCGTGGTCAATTTCGACCATATTCCCGTAGCCACTGTGCACAGCGACCGTGCGGACAACGCCCCCGGTCGCCGCCCGAATAGGGGTGCCGGTCGGAGCGCTAAAGTCCAGCCCTTCATGCTTGCTCATCTGCCCGTTGAAAGGGTTCCTCCTCCAGCCGTATGAAGAGCTCAGATACGGATAGGACTCGATTGGCATTGCCGTAGGCAGACGGGCAAGCATTGCTGCTTGCTGGGTCAACTGGTCATCCAGCATGGAAAAGTAATCGTTTTGTCTGGACAGACTCGCCTGCACCTTATTGATCTGCCTTTCCAGCTCACTTGCGGGCTCGCGCCCGGCTTCGAGATCCGATGGCGCAAGAATATCGTCCAGAACAACCGTGGCCTCCGGCAGATCCCTGACGATATCGACGTTGCCTTCAGGCAAGCCCGCCACTTGTGCCACGCGACGCCCCAGACCATTCAGTTTGACGACACTGGCCTGCAGCTCGCCCACTCTTGTTGCCAGTGCCTGCATCGCATGATTTTCCGGACTGGTTACCGCGACGACCTGGGTGAGGGCCAGACCAGCCGGCTGAGTCTCAGGCTGCCAGGTCCAGACAGCACGCTGAATGGCGGCACCAACCGCGACCGCTGCCGTCAGCAACACCACCGCCACCACAATCAGCAAACCAACATGTACAGATAAAACTTCTTGCTGTCCATGCCGTGAAGGCATAATGAGTAACTTCATCCCGTATGATTCCCCTAATGGTCACTTCCACCTTCCGCCGCGCGCGTCCCAGTGCAAACTCTGGTAGCTCCCACCTGATCGGGTGGCTGGGAAATGACACACAAGCCGCCAGCGTTCTCGCGACGGCTCAGCTTCACATCAAAATACGCACAGCCGTCAGTGCCGCACTGCCTGCCGCGATGAGAGGCGCCTTTGACGTCATAAAAATTGAAAGCAACATCCTCACTCTAACAGTCTCCAGTGCCGCTTTTGCTGCAAAGTTTCGCCAGTTAGCACCACGCGTCACCACGCATATTCAGTCGCTCGGGTGGAACATGACAGAAATCAAGCTGCGTGTACATGGTGGAATGGGGCTGCCTCCCGCGTCAAAACCCCCGAGGGAGGCCAGAATCCTGGATCAGCAGGATTTAAGATCTTTTGAAGACCTGAATCAACAGCTCAGGCCTGGCCCACTTGCAGATGCCGTTGCCAGACTGCTCAGACACCATCAGGCATCTAACGACACTGCAATCAAGCAAGCTTCCACTCATGGCGAAAAGCCTGTGGCGCATCCGCCTGAGAAGAATAAGTAACCAGCTCCCAGGCATCCTGGTCGGCCAGCAACTTGCGGGCAAGCAGATTATTCAGTGCATGACCCGATTTGCACGCAACATAGCGTGCAACCAGCGGTTTGCCGATCAGATAGAGATCACCCACTGCATCAAGGATCTTGTGCTTGACGAACTCGTCGTCATATCGCAAGCCATCGCTGTTCAGGACACGATACTCATCCATCACAATTGCATTATCCAGGCTACCGCCTCTCGCCAGACCGGCCGAACGCAAGGCTTCAACCTCATTGACGAAGCCAAAGGTCCGTGCACGGGCGATTTCTTTGACGTATGAATGGGTACTGAAATCGACTTCAGCAAAACTGGCCGTCGAATTAATGGCTGGATGACGAAAATCAATCGAAAAAGCAAGGGAAAACCCCTCGTGTGGCTCAAGTCTGGCCCACTTGGCCTGCTCGCCTTCGCCTTCTTTGACTTCGACAGTTTTCAGAATACGTAAGAACTGTTTAGGCCGAGACTGCTCTTCGATGCCAGCAGAACGTAGCAAATAAATAAATGTTGCTGCACTGCCGTCCATGATGGGGACTTCTTCGGCAGTCAGGTCAACATGCAGGTTATCAATACCCAACCCTGCAAGCGCCGACATCAGATGCTCGACTGTCGATACGCGGGTTGTGCCAACTTGCAGCACCGAAGCCATGCGCGTGTCTGACACCCGCTCAGCCTGTGCAGGCAGATCGACCACTTCGGGCAAATCGACCCGATGGAAGACGATGCCGGTATCAGGTGCTGCCGGACGTAGTGTCAACTCGACACGGCGGCCCGAATGAAGGCCCACACCGGTCGTTTTGACGAGCTGTTTGATGGTACGTTGCTGAAACATATAGATATTGTACCGTTTTTGACAATTGCTGCACTGCAATTTGAGACGACAAAGCACCCAGGCGTGGACGCCCGGGTGCCTGGCCGGGGTTTCGATCGAAACCCCGGCTGAGGGAGACTTCACTCACACGTCTGGCGCCCCTTGCGGGGGACAGAACCTGCTGATGGATGCCTTTAGTCGGCCTGACGACGCAAAAAAGCGGGGATGTCATAGTGCTCCATCCCTGAAGTCTCAAGTGCACGCACTTGAGCCGACGCATTTGAACGTGGATTGCGCATCACTGAGGGCACACCGTAGTCAGGCGAATGACCAACTGGCATGTTGTCAGTTCCGGTACGCTGCAGCTCAACTGGAGCCGCGTCAGGAACGATCTGGAGACCTTTAGCCGCACGGCCCAGACCCGTTGCCACAACCGTGACACGCAGGTTATCACCCATGGAATCGTCATAGGCATTACCAAAAATCACCGTCGCATCATCGGAAGCAAAGCTGCGGATGTGATCCATGATCAAACGCGTTTCTTTCATTTTTAGTGAGCTGCTTGCGGTGATATTAACCAGCACACCACGCGCACCATTCAAATCCACACCTTCAAGCAGAGGGCATGCCACGGCTTGTTCAGCTGCCAGTTTGGCACGGTCTGGACCGCTGGCAATCGCAGTGCCCATCATGGCCTGGCCCTGCTCGCCCATAATGGTTTTCACGTCTTCAAAGTCAACGTTCACGTTGCCTTCGACGTTAATGATTTCGGCGATGCCAGCACAAGCATTGTGCAGGACATCGTCGGCAGCCTTGAAGCAGTCGGTCTGCGTTGCATCCTCATCCATCAAGTCATACAGATTTTCATTCAGCACAACAATCAGCGAATGAACATGCTTGGACAGTTCGTTGATGCCGTCTTCCGACATCTTCATGCGTTTGTTACCTTCAAAACTGAACGGCTTGGTGACCACGCCTACAGTCAGGATGCCGAGTTCTTTAGCGACTTCAGCTACAACTGGGCCGGCACCGGTTCCTGTACCACCACCCATGCCTGCAGTAATGAAAACCATATGCGCGCCGGTTAACGAAGCACGAATTTCTTCGCGTGCCAGTTCTGCACATGCACGCCCCTGGTCAGGTTTTGCACCTGCGCCAAGGCCGGTACGGCCCAGACGGATCTGCACAGGCGCATTGGTTGCCGCGAGTGCCTGAGCATCCGTATTGCAGCAAATAAAATCGACGCCCTGCACACCTGCCCGGATCATGTGTGACACAGCATTACCGCCTGCCCCACCCACTCCGACCACTTTGATTACAGTACCTTTGTTTACGGTATCCAACATTTCGAATTTCATAATTGACTCCCTCAAGTCTTAACTGCTTAACGTTTCTAAAAGTCCCCAACTACTTTTTTAGAAATCGTTTCAAACTCGCCGCCGATCGTATCCGCACCGGGTTTGAAACGCCTCTAGTTCAGATCGGTCTGTTCAGGATGAACGCGCCCACCTGTCTGGAGCCCTAAGGCTCCAATTCTGTACCTTGTACTCAGTGCATGAACCACTCTTTCATTCTTGCCATCACACTTTTAAAGCTACCGGACTGCTGAGCCACTTTTCTGCCGCGCAGCCGTTGCATGCGTGCCTCACCAAGCAAGCCCATGACAGTAGAAAATCTCGGATTGCGCATCACATCGGACAGGCTGCCATCATAATCAGGCACGGCCACACGCACGGGCTTTAAAAACACATCTTCTGCCAATTCAACCATTCCTGGCAATAGAGATGTTCCCCCGGTCAGCACCACACCCGAGGACAACAGATCTTCATAACCCGAATCACGAATAACTTGCTGCACCAGGCCAAACAGTTCTTCTACACGCGGTTCAATGACCGCACCCAGGGCCTGCCGTTTGACCTGACGTGGCCCCCTGTCTCCCAGACCAGGCACCTCGACGCTTTCGTCAGGGCTTGCAAGCACTTGCTTGGCCACACCAAAACGTAATTTGATATCTTCAGCGTCCGGCGTTGGTGTGCGCAACATGGCTGCGATATCACTGGTAATCTGGTCGCCTGCGATCGGCAATACAGCAGTGTGGCGGATCGCTCCACCGGTATAAATGGCGACATCTGTTGTCCCGCCACCGATATCTACCAGCACGACGCCAAGCTCTTTTTCATCAGCGGTCAGGCATGCCAGGCTTGAGGCAAGCGGCTGCAGAATCAGATCCTGCACTTCCAGACCACAACGACGCACGCATTTCACAATGTTCTGAGCCGCACTGACCGCACCAGTCACGATGTGCACCTTGACCTCAAGACGCAAGCCACTCATGCCAATCGGTTCGCGGATATCTTCCTGGCCATCCACAATAAACTCCTGGGTCAGCACATGCAGCACCTGCTGATCCGTTGGAATATTCACAGCCTTTGCCGTTTCTATCACACGGGCAACATCCGCAGCAGTCACCTCTTTGTCCTTGACTGCAACCATGCCGCTGGAATTAAAACTGCGAATATGATTGCCTGCAATCCCGGTATAGACATCACGAATCTTGCAGTCCGCCATCAGCTCAGCCTCTTCAAGCGCGCGCTGAATTGAGTTGACTGTGGTCTCGATATTGACGACGACCCCTTTGCGCATGCCGCGAGATTCATGCTGGCCCAGGCCGAGCACTTCAAAACGTCCCTCAGGCAATATCTCGGCGACCACAGCAACTACTTTGCTGGTGCCGATATCGAGGGCGACGATGAGGTCCTTGATGTCACGTGTCATGGCGTTATCGTTTCTTTTTGAGTTGAGTGGTTTCGGGTAGGGCAGCGAGCGTCAATGCAAAGCCTGTCGGATAGCGCAAATCGGCATTGATGACTGCGCGTCCTCCAATGCGTTGATTCACAGCAGGCCAGGCCTGAACAAATCGTTGTATGCGTGCTGCGAAAGGAAGTGCTCCAGGAATACCGACCTGGAGATCGGGGGCATCGGCTCCCGGATCCCGCCCCAGGGCAAGGGTCATTCCGTTTGAGAGTTTGACTTGCCATGCATAGCGTTCGCTCAAGGCCAGATTGCGTACGCTCACTCCGAGCGGTGCAAACCAGCGCTCCAGCTCCGCATAACGCTGCACGACCAGGTTCTCCGCGCCTTCCGGGCCTTCGAACTGAGGCAGAGAGGCGTCGTCGTCGAGCTCGCCCTGGTTGGCGGTAAACACCTGCCCCCAGGTATTGATCATCTGATTTTCGTTCCACACCGCAAAGGGTTGCTGTTCCTCGAGCGTGACACGAATTGTATTGGGCCAGATTCTGCGCACAGTCGCATTGCGTACCCATGGTGCCTGGACAAATACGGACTGCGCATCGGCAAGTTTCATCGTAAAAAAGTTGCCCGTCAGTTTGCCGGCAATTGCCACGCGAATCGTCTCGGGCGACACATAGCGCAGCGCGGTATGTGGTGCGGGTTCGATTTCCACGGTACGTAGCGTGAAGAACGGCCGCTGGATCAGCCAGTACACCCCGCCCGCCAGCATAGCCAGCACAGCCAAGACCGCGAGGGTATTGGCTAGACGGTTGATCGTACGAGCTTCGTTCCACACAAAAGTCTCCGGTTAACTTTTTTGCGTTGTTAAATGTCCGACTTTGCAGCGCGCATCCGCAAGGATATGCATGCATAAGTCGGGGTAGCTCATGCCGACAGCTTTAGCAGCCATTGGCACAAGGGAATGTCCAGTCATACCTGGTGAGGTGTTCAACTCAAGCAGCCAGGCACGGCCCTGCTCATCAAGGATCACATCGGCACGACCCCAGCCTTCGCATCCCAAGGCCTGATAGGCACGCACACTGATGTCGGCCACATGTTGCGCAACCTCTTGAGAGACCGGTGCCGGGCAAAGATATTGCGTATCGTCTGAAAAATACTTGTGCTCATAATCGTAATTGCCCTGAGGCGCAACGATTTCAATCAATGGCAATGCACGTGCTGTCTCGCCGGCACCCAGGATTGCGATGGTCAGTTCGCGTCCAGTAATGAACTGTTCAGCCAGGATGACATCATCAAACTTTGCAGCTTCGCGATAAGCACCCGGTACATCCGTTACCTCTTGCGCCTTGACGATACCAAGCGTGGAACCCTCGTGCGGGGGCTTCATGATTAAGGGCACGCCAAGTTTTTCAATTGCAGCGTCCAGGTCTGCCTCACCGACCAGAGCCGCATAGCCAGGCGTGGGCAAGCCCGCTTCCAGCCAGATGCGCTTGGTCATAATTTTATTCATCGCCAGGCTGGATGCCATTGGACCGCTTCCTGTGTAGGGAATCCCTAACAATTCAAGCGCACCCTGCAATGTGCCGTCTTCACCGTAACGCCCATGCAGCGCAATAAAAACCCGGTCGAACTTTTCATCCGCCAACTCAGCAAGCGTGCGCATCCCGGTGTCAAACAAATGGGCATCCACGCCACGACTACACAGCGCCTCATGCACACCAGCGCCCGACATGAGCGAGACTTCGCGCTCGGCTGACTTGCCGCCGTACAGCACTCCGACTTTGCCAAATGATCCGCTCATAATGGCTCTCCCAATTGACCTGGAACTTTACTGATCGAACCTGCACCCATCACGATCACCACATCACCGCTTTTTGCATAATCCAAAATAGCCTGTGGCATGGCTGACACATCCTCGACAAACAGGGGTTCCACTTTCCCGGCTACACGCACACCACGCGCCAGAGCACGCCCGTCGGCGGCCACAAGCGCCGGTTCGCCTGCCGAATAAACTTCGGTTAACAGGACAGCATCGGCTCGGCTCAGAACATTCACAAAGTCTTCAAAGCAATCACGTGTTCGCGTATAACGGTGGGGCTGGAACGCCAGCACAATCCGGCGTTCAGGCCAGGCACCTCTGGCAGCAGCCAGGGTTGCTGCCATTTCGACAGGATGGTGGCCGTAATCATCAATCACAGTAAAGGTGCCACCGTCTTTGGCCGGAAAATCACCAACCTGAGTGAACCGCCTGCCCACCCCGCGAAAATCTGCGAGGGCCTTGCATATCGCTGAGTCGTCCACACCAAGTTCGGTTGCAACCGCGATCGCGGCTAATGCATTCAATACGTTGTGCAGACCCGGGAGATTGAGCTCGACAGTCAGCGTGGGGAGCACTTCATCCCGGGTTTTACGCTGAACATCAAAATACATCCTCGTGCCGTCGGCCTTGACGTTCCTGGCTAATATCTGTGCATCATCGCTCAAACCATACGTCGTGATCGGCCTTGAAATGAAAGGCATGATTTCACGCACGTTGGCATCATCTGCACACAGGATGGCACTGCCGTAAAAAGGCAGGCGATGCGTGAATTCAACAAAGGCGCTTTTCAGTTTTGCAACATCATGACCATACGTATCCATGTGGTCTGCATCGATATTGGTGATGATGGCCATCACCGGCAACAAATTCAGGAATGATGCATCTGACTCATCGGCCTCAACCACGATGAAATCACCCTGACCCAGACGCGCATTGGCGCCGGCAGAATTCAGCCGCCCACCGATCACGAATGTCGGATCCAGACCGCCTGCCGCAAGTACGCTCGCAACCAGACTGGTCGTGGTGGTTTTTCCATGCGTTCCCGCAACGGCGATGCCACGTTTGAGTCGCATCAGCTCTGCCAGCATCACCGCACGCGGGACGACCGGAATGCGAGCCTGGCGCGCAGCAATCACTTCAGGATTGTTATTAGCCACGGCGGTGGAGGTCACGATTGCGTGGGCACCGGTTACATTTTCTGCCTTGTGGCCCAGTGCAATCTTGGCGCCAAGAGACACCAGACGCTGTGTCACTGCAGACTCAGCCAGATCAGACCCAGAGATCTGATAGCCAAGATTCAATAACACTTCGGCAATTCCGCTCATTCCTGAGCCGCCAATTCCGACGAAGTGAATGTGTTCAATACGATGCTTCATACGCCTACCCCTGCCAATTCTTCACAAATATCCGCAATACGTTCTGCGCAGTTCGGTTGCGCATGCGTGCGTGCGCGCATTGCCACTATGCAGAGCTCATCCCGCGTACGCGCCATCAGCCAGTCAGCCAGCCACTCAGGGGTCAAATCTCGTTGCTGCTGCAGCCACGCAGCCGAAGCATCGCTCAGGAACCGCGCGTTGGCAGTCTGATGATCGTCAACCGCGGCGGGAAAAGGGACGAACAGCGCAGCAACACCGGCCGCGGCAACTTCAGCAACCGTCATTGCACCAGCACGGCAAATCAACAGGTCTGCCTGGCCCAGTGCATCGGCCATCTCTTCAATAAACGGCAGGCACTGCGCCTGGACACCTTGCTGCTGATAGGCAAGAATCAGATCATCGATGTGCATCGCACCCGCCTGATGGGTGACGATGGGACGCTGAGCTTCAGGTATTTTAGCGAGTGCGCGGGGCAAAATTGTATTTAACGCAGTCGCGCCCAGACTGCCACCTACGACCAGGATGCGCAGGACGCCACTGCGTTGACCATAGCGCACCTCAGGTGCAGGCAAGGCCACGACTTCCTGGCGTACGGGATTGCCGACTACCTCGGCTGTCGGCAGCGCACGGGGAAAGCCTGCGAGTACGCGTTGAGCAAGCTTTGCAAGCCAGCGGTTCGTCATTCCAGCAATTGCATTTTGCTCATGGAGCACCAGGGGTATAGAGCGCAACGAAGACACCACGCCTCCCGGAAACGCAACAGAGCCACCCATACCTAGCACCACCGTTGGCTGCACCCGTGCAATTTGTTTCCATGCCTGCTTCAGTGCTCCCAGCAGCGCAAATGGCGATTGAAACTTAGAGAGCAGTCCTTTGCCGCGCACGCCTGCAAAACGCAGCTTAACCAGAGGGTAACCTCTGGCAGGTACGATCCGGCCTTCCATCCTGTCAGGATCACCCAGCCACTGGATATTCCATCCGCGACTCTTGAGTACATCGGCAACAGCCAGTCCGGGCATGATGTGCCCTCCGGTACCACCCGCCATGATCAGTAGGACAGGAGCCTGACTCATGCGCGTCCTCCTCTCATGAGCATTCGACTTTCGTAATCCACGCGCACGACCATGGCCAGCGCCCACAGATTCATCACAATGCCAGATCCACCATAACTCACAAGCGGCAAAGTCAGGCCTTTGGTCGGCAAGAGTCCCAGGCATACACCGATGTTGATGAAGGCCTGAACGCCGAACCAGATGCCGACACCCTGAGCCAGCAAGCCGCCGAAGACGCGTTCCATCGCAATTGCCTGGCGCCCGATTTCAAAACAGCGCTGCACCACAACCGCAAACAGCAGGATCATCAGCATCACGCCAGCAAAACCGAGCTCCTCACCAATTACAGCCATGATGAAGTCGGTATGCGCCTCAGGCAGATAATGCAGCTTTTCAACGCTTGATCCAAGGCCGACTCCCAGCCACTGGCCACGTCCGATTGCCATCAGTGAATGCGACAGTTGATACGCACTCGTCAAAGCATTGTCCGGATTCCATGGATCAAGATAGGCAAACAGACGCTCGCGTCTAAATGGCGAAAACCAGATCACCATGGAAAAAGTCACCAGCAGCACAGCCGCCAGACCTGAAAAAATACGCGCGTTGATTCCACCCAGGAACAGGATGCCCATTGCAATCGCGACCACAACCATCAAGGCGCCCAGATCAGGCTCTTTGAGCAGCAATGCTGCAACGATCGCCATCGCAAATGCCATTGGCAAAAAGCCCCGGATGAAGCTATCCATGTGATCCTGCTTACGGATCGTGTAGTCGGCGGCAAACAGCAGCGCTGCAAGCTTCATAAGTTCAGAGGGCTGAAAATTGACCGGACCGAGCGGCAACCAGCGCACCGCGTTGTTCACCCGCCTGCCAACGCCCGGAATCAGTACGATCAACAGCAACAACGCTGAGATGCCAAATAGCCAGAAGCTGATTTTTTGCCATGAAGTAACCGGCACCGTGAGCACAAAGGTCGCGACGAACATTCCAGCCGCTACAAAAATACCCTGGCGGATCACAAAGTAATACCGTCCAAAGTTTGCATAGCGCGGACCATCTACCAGCGCAATTGATGCCGAATACACCATCAGCATACCCATGGCAACCAGAATCGTGGCGGCAACCACCATGGGCAAATCATAATTACGCATGGTGGTGCGCCCCGGGCGCACGGCATTGACGCTATTGGTGAGTTCGGCAAAGAGGCTCATGCGACCTCACCTTGATCCAGGGCAAGCTCGTGGACAGCGTCGACAAACACCTGGCCGCGATGCGGATAATTGCGAAACATATCCAGGCTCGCGCATGCGGGCGACAGCACAACGGCATCACCCTCAACGGCATGTGCAAACGCCTTTGAAACAGCTTGCTCCATATCATGCGCCAACTCACAAGACACGCCAGTTACCTGCAGCGTATCCATCAAAACGGGGGCATCCTGTCCGATCAGGACAACTGCTTTGACGTGACGGGAGACGACAGGTATCAGAGGTGAAAAATCCTGCCCCTTGCCGACGCCTCCGGCAATCAGCACCGAGGGTCGTCCCAGACCTTCCAGCCCGGCGACCGTTGCACCGACGTTGGTGCCTTTACTGTCGTTAAAAAAGTCTATCCCGCGCACCGACCGTACAAACTCCATACGATGGGGCTCCCCCAGATAGTCATGTGCAGCACGCAGCATTGGGGACCAACTTGCTCCACCAGCACGCGCGATCAACATCGCAACCTGACAGTTCAGGGCATTGTGCAAACCTCGGATCGCGAGCGCATCCACAGGCATCAGCCGCACCAGTCTTCCCGCCTGCCGCACAGGGGCTGGCGCGCCCTTCTTGCGCCGGGGAGAGACTGCAACATCTTCTTCAAACTCCGTCGGCTCAGCAGTGACCAGCCAGTTCACATCGTGGCTCATTTCCAGACCAACGTCACCCGCCAACATCGGCTGATCACGACCAAAGCTGCGTACATTCATCGCATGAATGTTGTCGATCATTTGCATGACGCGCGCATCATCGCGATTGACCAGGCACAAATCAGCCATTTGAAAGATGCGCGCCTTGGCCTGAGCGTAAGACTGCATATCTCCATGCCAATCGAGATGATCCTGCGTCACATTCAGAACAGCTGCCGCGTGCATGTGCAGGCTGTGTGTCGTTTCAAGCTGAAAGCTCGAAAGTTCCAGCACCCAGACATCGGGCAAATCATCCTGGTCCAGCGCGTCCATCAGCGCGTCCAACGCCGCTGGACTGATATTTCCAGCCACACGCGCACGAATGCCTGCGGCAGTCAACATCTGTCTCGCCCACGCCGTGACGGTTGTCTTGCCGTTGGTGCCTGTGATGCCCAATACACGAGGGGCATATTGCTTCGAAAGACTAAGCTGCTGGAGTGCCCGTGCAAACAGTTCAATTTCACCAATAATTTCAACATTCGCCTGCCGTGCGTCTTCAAGTAGTTCCTTGACAGGCGACAATCCCGGCGCAAGACCTGGGCTTAACACCAGCTGGTCAACACCATCAAGCAATGACGGATCAAACGTTTCGCAGCCAAGATGAAATTCTGCGGCCACATCACCGAGTGCCACCCTGAGTGCTTCAAGACCCGCAGGCGCTGCACGCGTATCTGCGATGCGCAACGCCACCCCGTTGCGCGCGCACCAGCGCGCGGCAGCAACACCCGTCTCTCCGAGTCCGACAATCAGGACGCGTGACGCTATTGCAGGGGTTTGAATCGTTTCGTTCATCGAATCTTCAGAGAGGCCAAGCCAACAAGTACCAGCATCATGCTCACAATCCAGAATCGCACAACAACCTGAGTTTCTTTCCAGCCACCCACTTCAAAATGGTGGTGCAAAGGTGCCATTTTCAAAATGCGTCGCCCCTGCCCATATCTGCGTTTGGTGTATTTGAACCATGCAACCTGCATCATGACCGAGAGCGTCTCAGCAACAAACACGCCTCCCATGATGAACAACACGATTTCCTGGCGCACGATGACGGCGATCGTACCGAGCATCCCACCCAGCGCCAGCGCACCAACATCACCCATAAAGACCTGTGCGGGATAGGCATTAAACCAAAGGAACGCCAGCCCGGCTCCCGCCAGTGCCGCACACAGGACCATCAGTTCACCTGCGCCTGGTACATACGGAAACAACAGGTATTTCGAGTAATCGACACGGCCGACGACATAAGCAAATATTCCGAGTGCAGAACCCACCATGACAGTGGGCATGATGGCCAGGCCATCCAGACCATCCGTCAGGTTGACCGCATTACTGGTGCCGACAATCACGGCCCATGTCAGTGATGCAAATCCAAACACACCCAATGGATAACTGATGCTCTTGAAAAACGGCACAATCAGATCCGTACGCGTTGGCAACGTGACGGTAAAGCCACTTAGAATCCACTCCTGAATCAACGGCCATACGTTGGCAGTACCTGGCGCAGAAATGGCAAAGGTCAGGTAGACCGCAGCAATCAGGCCAATCAAGGCTTGCCAGAAAAACTTCTGTCTTGCCGGCATCCCTTCGGGATCCCGATGCACAACTTTGCGATAATCATCGCGCCAGCCAATCCAGCCAAAACCAAAGGTCACCAGCAGCACTACCCAGACGAACCGATTGCTCCAGTCCGCCCAGAGCAGCGTACTGACACCAATCGAAATCAGAATCAATGCACCACCCATCGTTGGGGTGCCTGTTTTAACCAGATGCGTCTCGGGTCCATAGGATCGAACGGCCTGCCCAATCTTGAGTTCTGTCAGCTTGCGAATGACAAAGGGACCTGCAATCAAACCGATCAGCAAAGAAGTTGCGCACGCCAGAACCGCGCGTAGCGTGATGTATTCAAACACCGCAAACCCGCGCACGTGGTTGTCTGCCAACCAACCGAATAATTCATACAGCATGGTTCACCAAATCCTCGGATACAACACCAAATCGCTTCAGACAATCTTGCACGACTCTTTCCATTCGCATAAAACGCGAACCTTTAATCAATATGCTTTTTGCATCAATCGCAGCGAGTGCGTCACTTAACGCATCAGTCGATGCGCATGCTAACGCGCCGACTCCAAAGGCTGCGGCGCTGTCTTTCGTTGCATCGCCCAAGGTCAGCAAATGATCAATCCCGCACTGACGCGCATAGGCGCCAACCTCACGGTGCATGGCTGGTCCGTTTTCACCCACCTCGCCCATATCCCCCAACGCCAGAACGCGAGGCCCGGCAAGAGTTGCCAGCACATCAATCGCTGCGCGCACAGAGTCAGGATTAGCGTTATAGGTGTCATCAATCATGATCACACCATTTGGCAGTCGATGCGGCTGCATCCGGCCGGCTACCGCATGAAAATTCGACAAGCCACTTTGAACAGCTGCGAGCGGGGCACCAGCGGCAAGCGCACACGCAGCCGCAGCGAGCGCATTGCGCAAGTTATGGGTGCCAGGGACCGGCAAATTGATCTCACACGCCCCGACAGGGGTATGCATCATGAATGACGCGCCCAGCACATCAGCTACGACAGCACTCGCATGCACCTCTGCATCGGGCACCAGACCAAACCGCATCAAAGTGTGTCCACCCGACATTTTTGCCCATAACGGTGCAAACACATCGTCAGCGGGATACACACTCACACCATTTTCTGCGAGTGAAGCAAACACCTGCCCGTTTTCACGAGCGACCGCTTCAACGCTCACCATAAACTCCTGATGCTCGCGCTGGGCGTTATTCACCAGAGCGACGGTCGGCTGGGTTGTCTGTGCAAGCACTGCAATCTCACCCGGATGATTCATCCCGAGTTCAATCACGGCACACTGATGTGTGTCACTCAGCCGTAACAAGGTCAGAGGCACACCGAGTTCATTATTCAAATTACCCGCAGTCGCCAGACGATGGGTTTCACCCCGCCATGCGCAGAGGATTGAAGCAATCATTTCTTTTGTCGTGGTCTTTCCATTGCTGCCAGTCACCGCAATCACGGGAATCTGAAACTGGGATCGCCATGCCTGGCCCAGCTGCAACAATGCCTGTCGCGTATCGCCCAGCATGACCTGATGCAGCGCAACGGCCGGATTTACCTGATCAACGATTGCAGCAATCGCACCGGCCTGTCCGACTTGCGCCAGATAGTCGTGGCCGTCAAAATTCTCACCACGCAAAGCAAGAAACACCGAATCCGCCTCAATTTTGCGAGAGTCGGTCTGAATTTTTTTACCGCTCTTGAGCAACATCGCTGCCTGTGCCCACTGACGATCATCAAAGGCCATCCGCTCGCCTTTGATCTCCTGATACGTTTCGTGCCCCTTGCCCGCAACAAGCACAACATCATGCGGACCTGCCTGCAAGACGGCCTGCAGAATCGCCTGGGCGCGATCAAGCTGAATCGTGACGTGAGACATCGCCCCGTCCAGGCCCGTAACGATCTCTGCGACGATGGCTTGCGGCGACTCTTGACGAGGATTATCACTTGTAATGATGCTGCGATCCGCCAGTCTCTGGGCAATCGCGCCCATTAATGGACGCTTGCCTGCATCACGGTTACCGCCACAGCCAAACACACACCACAACTTGCCCGACTGAGCCTGTGCAAGGGGACGAAGAGCCTGCAGGGCACGTTCGAGTGCATCAGGCGTGTGCGCGTAATCGACAACAACTGTCGCTAAATGCTGGCCTGGGAGGCAAGGCCGGATTGTTTGCAGCCGCCCCTCAACGGGCTCAAGCCCAGCAAGAGCCGATGCGACTCGCTCCATCGGCCAATCCAGCGCAGCAAGCACCGCCCCGACACATAACAAGTTGGAAACATTATGTTTGCCAAGCAGGTGCGTACGTACAGGCATGCTCTGCTGGTGATGCTGCAGCAAAAATGCAATCCCAGAGGATTCAAGGTGAATGCCGCTTGCAACAAAACTCGCTTGCGTCGGAGTTGACTCAACGCTATACGTGCTGACTGATAAACCATAGCTCTGCGCCAGACGCAATCCTGCAGCATCATCTGTATTCACAATCCGATGCTGCAACGCTGGCCAGGCGAACAGACGCGCCTTTGAGGCCTCATAGGCCTGCATGTTCTGGTGATAATCTAGATGGTCCCTGGAAAGATTTGTAAATGCAGCAGCCACGAGTCGTACATGATCCAGCCGGCCCTGCTCAAGTCCGATCGAAGAGGCCTCAATGGCGACAACTTGCGCGTGCGCACGGTACAGCGCGGCCAGATTGCGGTGGACTGAAACAACATCGGGTGTCGTAAGCGAACCGGACTGAACCGACCCATCCGGAAACCTGACTCCCAGCGTACCAATCGCACCTGCCGGCTGACCATTACCAAGCAAAGCATCCACCAGCCATTGTGCGCAAGATGTTTTGCCGTTGGTTCCGGTAAACGCTACGACCTGCATCTTTGCCGAAGGCTGTTCATACCAGAGATCTGCCAAGCCACCCAGCTGACTGTTCAGTGCAGGCAAGGCAAACGAAGGCACGGCCAAATCCATGGCCGACCAGTTCTCAGATGTATCCGCATGAATCAAGACCGCCGCAGCACCACGCTCAATCGCCTGGTGAATATATGCCTTGCCATCGCTTGCAATACCCGGGCATGCAATAAACACATCCCCTGCCTGAATCGCACGCGAATCCAGCTGCAAATTTGCACCGCACTCAACTTGACGACGCAACAGCGATACCAGGTTTTGTGTCGACACCTTCTGATCAATCAAAATGGATCGGATCATCGTGTGCCTCCCGTCATCGTCGCGACAACAGCAGACTCAAAGGGTGCATCTGGCTGAACACCCAGAATTCTTAACGTTCCACCGACGATTGTTGCAAATACTGGTGCAGCAATTCTGCCGCCGTAGTAAACACCAGCCTGCGGCTCATCAATCGTCACCGCAACAACTATACGGGGATTGGACACTGGCGCAAAACCGACAAACGACCCGCGATAGCGGCTCGTACTGTACTTGCCATCCACAATCTTGCGAGCGGTACCGCTTTTGCCTGCGACACGATAGCCCTGGACCTGTGCGGCCTTTGCGCCTTCTGGACCTGCAGCAGCTTCCAGCATTCCACGGATTTTTTGAGCGATATCTGGCGGATAAATCTGTGCGGTCGTGGGTGCACTGTCACGCTTGATCAGTGTTAATCCCACCATGTCGCCATTGCGGGCAAAGACAGTGTATGCGCGCGCCATCTGCAAAAGCGAAACGGATAACCCGTATCCGTATGACATTGTTGCTTTTTCAATCAGACGCCACCGCTCCCAGGGTCTCAGCCGACCTGCCGCCGCCCCCGGAAAACCGGTTTGTGGAATTTGTCCAAGACCCAGTTCGGAAAACCTGCCCCACATTTCGCGCGCTTCGAGTTTTTCTGAAATGAGTGTCATGCCGATATTACTGGACTTGAGCAATACACCTGCGGGATCAAGTGTGCCGTTGCGACTGACATCGCTGATCGTCGCGCCCTGATAGGTAAACTTACCATTGCCGGTATTGAACAACGTGCTGGTTGTAATGCGCTTGAGCTCGAGTGCCAGACCGACGGTAAACGGCTTCATGATCGAGCCTGGCTCAAACGTATCGGTCAATGCCTGATTGCGCAGGTTGCCACCACGGAATGAATCACGATGATTCGGATCGTACGTTGGCATATTACCCAGCGCCAGAATCTCTCCGTTCTGCGCGTCAATCACCACTGCAGCCGCACCCTTGGCTTTATTGATCACCATGGCTTCTTGCAAGGCCCTGTAGACCTGATACTGAATGCGCGTGTCAACCGACAAGGTGATGTCACGACCGTCAACAGGCAAGTTGACGGCGCGCACATCTTCAATCACCCGCCCCAGACGGTCTTTCATGACCCGACGGCTTCCGGCATGACCATAGAGCTGATCATTAAAGGCCAGCTCCACACCCTCCTGCCCCTGGTCTTCCACGTTATTAAAGCCAACAATGTTGGCCATCACTTCACTTTCAGGATAGAAGCGCCGGGTGTCGGGCAACTGATTCACACCCGGCACATGAAGATCTGCAATTTTTTGAGCAACATCCAGTGGCACCTGGCGCTTGAGGTAAACAAACACCTTGTCTTCGTTGGACAGTTTTTTTTGTAATTCTGCGAGCGGCATTTCCAGCAGTTGTGCCAGGGCGGTCAGCTTTGCCTTGCCTGCATCGTTCGCATCCTCTGGATAGGCCCAGACGCTTCGCGCGGGAATGCTTGCCGCCAGCACAACACCATTACGGTCAAGGATTTTCCCACGGCTTGCGGGCAGGGTTAAGGTACGCTCATAGCGACGCTCACCCTGCTGAACCAAAAACTCCGTCGTAATGCCTTGCAAATACAGAGCCCTGACCGACAAGGCCAGAAAAGACAGCCCAAGCAAAATTAAAACCAGCCGGCCGCGCCACATTGGAAACTGGACGCGCAACACTGGATTATTAAAAAATGGGACGCGCCTCATCGTGTCACCCCGTTTTGTCTGGGTGGCACAGCAAGGATAACTGAAGGCTGATTAATATAGATCGTCCGGTCTGGCACGATCGACGTCATTTTGAGCTCTTCGCGTGCAACCCTGTCAACGTGCGCATTACGCGCGTGTTCCGCACGATCAAGCTGCAGTTGGCGCCAGGTAATATCAAGTTCACGTGCCTTGGTACGAGACTGATCGAGCTCAACGTAAAGCTGCCTGGCCTGATAGCGTGCCGTCACTAGCGATATGGCCGACAACATCAGAACAGCAGCCACAAAGAAACTCAGTCTTCCCATCAGCGCGCCCCTTTTTTACTACGACGTTTGGGCGCGACAGGAGCAGGCGAAAAAGCTGAGGCACCTGCGGGTCCAAGCGGAGTTGCAGTTCGCTCCGCCACACGCAAGACCGCCGAACGGCAACGCGTATTTTCTTTGATTTCAGCGTCAGTGGGTCGCACACGGGCAAGCGCCAGCAACACAGGCTGAGGCATTTCGCTTTCACGTAAGGGCAGTCGGGCATAGGCAGCTTCGGGGCGCGAAGCTGCGGCAATGAATTGCTTGACGATCCGGTCTTCCAGTGAATGGAAGCTGATCACAGCCATACGCCCGCCTATTTTTAATAAGGTTAGAGCTGCCTGGAGGGCGCTCTCGAGTTCTTCAAGTTCCCGATTGATGTAAATCCGTAAAGCCTGAAAGGTGCGTGTAGCCGGGTGCTGACCCTTTTCGCGCGTGCGGACGGTGC
>CANCOC010000002.1 GCA_947379755.1 Alcaligenaceae bacterium
CTGCTGACAGATCTGGAAGGCAAACATTATGCATTAACGCACTTCAGTCCTAAAGTGCCTATTGCAGACGTGGCTGGGGTAGCTGTGACACTGAAGCGATTCATGGATGCCGTCTCGATTCCAAAAGGTTGGAAAATTGAACGATATCAGTTGAAAAAACCACTTTTTGTAGTTAGGAATGCCCCGACTGGTGGGGATCTATCCACAAGATTATTCGATGAGTTCGGCAATAGGTATCTTTTACTGATAGAGACCGTCGAATAGCAACGAAAAAAAGCAATGCATTGATTGATGTTGCAAACGTCCCAGGGACTTTAAAAAAAGAATATCCCTGGTTTTTTTTTAGCGTTTTTCATCACCCAAAATCAATGGCAGACCCGAGGGCCCTGAACCAAAGACTACGGTCTTCGCATTGTTTGACTTTGCAAGTTCTTTGGTTGCTTCGATTCCCATTAAACGCAGATAGTTATCTGTCAGACCGGCATTCACAATATCCTGGAATCTTTTAATACCAGCCGCCTCGATGACTTTGCGTTCTGACTCTTTTTTGGCTGCTTCAATCTTGTAAAGATATGCCTCGGCTAATTGGGCCTGCTCAATTTTTCCCTCAATTGCCGTTTGGATCGCTGGAGGAAAAGTAATCGAGTCAAGCTGCGTTGCACTGACTCTGATCAGGCGGATGAAGGTCAGTCCTGGTGGGCTGATCTTATCAATAATGACTCGATCAGCATTAATGGCGATTTCATTCACCATCTGATTGATTCCGCTGGTGAAAGCCTGACTGGATGTCAGCTTGGCAAACATCTCGCGAGTAATTGAGGTCACCTCAGGCACAACCATTGTCTCAAGATATTCAGGCCCCACGTACTTATGGAGCATTGGCAAGGTCAACCGGTTGATTTCGTACTGAAATGAGATTTTGACCTTTGATTTCAAGAGATCTGAGGTCAGCACCTCTATTTCAAGCATTTTGGACTGGATGCGTGCGTTGTACTGCGTGACCTTGTTCCAGGGCCAGACGACATTGAGTCCCTCTGGGAGCACATCATCCAGATCAACGCCACCACCAAGTGCACGATATAAAACACCTATATTACCTGCAGGCACAATGATGACGACACGGTTAAACAGAACAATAAAGCTACCTACCAGCACAAACAGCACAAACAGGATGGGCAACAGATGGCTGGTGATCCAGCCACTCAATTGTTTAAATTTCTTATTCAAATAGCGCATTCTGTTTACACATCAAGGGTGAATCGGTTTACCGTTTTCCATGTACAGAACATGGTCAGCAATTTCGAAATAATGATCATCATGCGTAATCGCAATGACTGTTTTTCCCAAAGAGCGTAACTTTGGAATGATATTTTCATAAAATTCCTGGCGGAACAACGGATCCTGATCCGCTGCCCACTCGTCCAGAATAATAAAAGGACGGTTTTCAAGCAACGCAACGATCAGTGCAAGGCGCTTTCTTTGACCTGTTGAAAAGTGAAGATCCGAGAACTGCCCATCCCGAACCGTGACTTTATCCTGCATTTTGAACAGTTTAAGCAACTCTTCAATTTTATGCATGTCAGACGCAGGTAAACCATAGAGTTTTTTAAACAGGTGAAAATCACTGAACACCACTGCAAACAGATCACGGTATGAGCCAGAAGTTGGCTCAGAGATGGGGGCACCATTGACAAGAATCCTGCCTGAGTCAGGCTGGTAGAGTCCGGTGACGATACGCATCAGCGTCGACTTGCCCGATCCATTGTTACCACGAATGAAGTAAATCTTGCCCACATCAAATTGATAGTCAATTGGACCCAGGGCAAATTTTTTGGAGGCGTCCTTGCCACCATATATATAGGTAATATTTTCGAGCTGGATGGACTGCACATCAGTAAATGTTTCGTTGATATCTGGCGGTTGGTGCGCAGCACTGATGGCAAGGTTTTCGGCAAGCTCTTCGAGTGTTTTTGCAGCCACGTTCCCAAGCGATAAATTCGGAATGCTCATCATGATTCCAGACAAGGAACCCGCTAAAAACAAAGCCGTCGTTGCCGCAGTGGTGACATGCAAATAAAAGTCACTGGAAATAACAGGTACGATAAAGACCATGATTCCAACAATCACATAGAGCAGAATCTGCAAGTAATTGAAAAAATTGGTGATTGCAACAATTAACAGACCTTTGTCATTATTGACTTCTTTGGATTGCTCAACCATGTCGCGTGTAATTTCAAACGCACGACTCGAATTCATTTTGATTTCTTTATACCCATTCAGAAAATCAGCATAAATTGCATTCACCGCTGCTTCTCTATCGGATACGGCCTGTAATTGTCCGGTGACTTTAAATAACTCAGCCACACCCACCACAAAGATAAAAACAGATGATAAAGAAATAATGAAAAAAGCCGTCATTGAAACGGTTGCCATATAAATGGTCAGAAAGAGCAACGTGGCAATCGACTGGCACGACGTGACGATCACGCCTACACACTGTGAAACAGACTGGGTGTCACGCGCGAGGATCTCCATGATCCGTTCACGTCCGATTTCATCAATCTTGGACAGGTTAGATCTGAACACATCGCTCATGATGCGAACTTTGTAGCGGTAGATCAAGTCCTGAGTACTGCGAATGTTTTCGTCGTTGGCACGCCGGGTTCCAAACATCAGCATCGTCAACATGAAGGCAAACGCAAAAAATTGCCATACGACTGTCTTGCCTGCGGTCACATCCGAGGCTGCCATGTTAATGAGTCCGATGATCGCAGTATTCGTCAAACCGACAAATATGGACAAGCCGATCATGCGTTTTAATTCTTTGGGGCTTTCGCGACTGAGGAAACTAATTAAATGCGGTTGAATGTTGAGACGCATATTTCATTAAAAAGAGATAAACAACAGGAATATATCTGGAACCTCGGCGGCGATCTCTGGAACCTCAGCAACGATCTCGTTTGAAGATCAGGCCGCTACAAGTGATTTTTTCTTTTTAAAAAGCTCCTTACCCTTGGCGATCTGCTGGTCAACATAGTACTTCATCTGACTGACGTTAAAGTCGACCAACGTGCCCTTCGATTCGAAGTGTTTCACAAAAGCATACCCAATGCCGTATGTCGTGGCAAAGGACAAAGCAGGCTCAGCAGTCAGAGAAAACAATGACCCGACAACTGGCATACTTTTTACAACAGCCTTCGTTGCGGCACTGGCAATTGCCGTTGTCGTGACACCGCCCAGCAAACCACTGACCACCGCGAGTGCGCGTTCGCGTTGAAACCGCACGCCATAAAACTGGCACAGGGAGTGAATCATCTTGATCTGAGCCCCTGAAATTGCGATCGTATCCACAAAAGGGACTGGAATAAAGCTGCCAACAACCGACCATTGCGACCAGCTTTTAACAATCGCAAGCGCTTGAGGGTTGGCGGTTTCAGTCTCTTTTTTAGTACCAGACCTAGTCCAGGCGAGCTCAGCATCGAAAATATCTTCTGAAGTTCGAGGCTGACTCGCATCCGCTGCTGATACCTCATTGAGGATATCCAGGGAACTCATGCGTGTGTGAGCATCAGAATGGGTTGAGGCAGGCTCGTTGCTCGCGCTCCCCCCTTCAGTGACCGCGCTGGACGCGACAACCGTCGGGGAGATCGCCTCTGGCTTGCTTGCCGCAGGTTTTTTGATCGGCGTTTTTTTAACTACAGTTTTTTTAACCGCAGGTTTTTTGACTGTCTTTTTGGCAATGACCACTGATGGCGTCAAGGTTTGGGCTGTTTTTTCAGTCACGGCGGTCGCATCTGGAACCCCGGCCGAAGCCACGCGAGGCGACACACTCGCCTTTGCCTTGACCAGACTCGCATCGCTTATAGCGTCCAGTGGATTGGAACGCAGAGTTTTACGCGGCTTGGTGGCCATGATGTTCGTACCTTTTATTGTGTGCGTTGAATCAATTCAAGCGCCAGCGTTCTGTAATCATCAGACGAACTTGAACTTGGCTTGTACTGAAGAATGCTTTGCTGAAAAGATGGTGCTTCTGCCAGACGGATACTTTCGTGAATCATGGCCTTAAAAACCTTTTCGCCAAAACTGTCTGTCAAGGCACCGAGGATATCCTGTGCGTGGCGCGTTCTGAGATCGACTCTGGAGGGAAGAAACCCCAGGAGATTCAGGTCTGGATTCAAAAGCTCACGCACTTCCTCAAAAGTCTTCATCAGCTGTGCCACGCCCGACAAGGTCATGACATGGGTCGTCACCGGCACCAGCAACTCGTTCGCAGCATTGAGCGCGTTGAGTGTAATCAACCCCAAAGTGGGAGGCGTATCAATCAAAACAAAATCCCAATCAGCGGATTTCAAGCTTGCAAGCCTGCGTTTGAGGCGACTTTCTGTTGCTAATTCGCCAGCGAGCACTTTTTCGAGGTAGGCAAGCTCCCTTGAGGCTGGCATGATTTTGAGGTTTTTTACACCAGAATCAAAAATGAGCGTATTGATGTCATCCTTGGTCGTGAACGCCTCGAAAGATCCTTTTGAATCCGCCTGCATACCTAGCCACTGGCTAGCATTAGCCTGTGGATCCAGGTCGACCACTAAAACCTTTAAGCCCGTGTCGGCCAGAGCAGCTGCCAAATTGACAACTGTGGTTGTCTTAGCACAGCCGCCTTTCTGGTTAGCAACTGCAATAATCTTCATTGATTGTGCCCGCGCGACATAAAATGTTAAATATTAATTAGCCGCACTGCGACCATGATCATCACGCACTAATGTAATTGAACTGCCAGTAAAAATCTCGCAATATCTCGCATCCTGTCAACCTGAATGCACGCTGGTAACCAGTTTGCAAGGTTTTGCGAGGAAGATTCATCCTTTTATGATTAACCTATAGAGATATAACGCTCAGTTGCAAAAGCATGCGTTTGCACTGTCCACTATTTAAAACAACAGGAAAGACTTCATGCTCACCCATACCGATCAATTGACACCCGTCGATCCGGTCATTCCGCAGGGCTATCAGCCTGAACGTGCGGACTGGACAATTGATCAAGGCTGGCATCTCTACACAGAAGAAGACCACAATACGTGGAAAATCCTGTTTGAGCGTATGTCGTTTTTAAAAACGGGCAGGACCTGCGAACTATTTGATCGCGGCCTGCTTGAGTTGCCGCTCGAGTCCACCCATATTCCCGATTTCAAAGTACTTTCCGAGCGACTCATGCCGCGAACAGGCTGGCAAATCGTTGCCGTACCCGGCCTGGTCCCAGATGAAGTGTTCTTTGAGCACCTCGCCAACAAACGCTTCCCTTCAGGTTGTACCATCCGCAAACTCGATGGACTGGACTATCAGGAGTATCCAGATGTTTTTCATGATGTGTTCGGTCATGTTCCACTTTTGATGTACCCGGTTGTGGCCGACTTCATTCAGGCTTGTGGTGCAGCTGCCCTGCAGGCGCACAAACTCGGCCAGAAGGATTTATTAGAGAGAATTTCTCGACTCTACTGGTACACCATCGAAGTTGGACTGGTCAGGCAAGACGGCGAAATCAGGAGTTTTGGTGCAGCCATCGCCTCGTCGGAAAAAGAAATTTTATTTTCCCTGCAAAGCGACTCGCCAAACCGACTGGGCTTTGACATGAGCCGGATTATGCGGACAAAGTACTGGATCTATGACCTGCAGCAATCATATTTCGTTTTGGACCACATCGATCAGTTGACTGATCTGGTGCGTAACAATTTGTTTGCAGAAACAGCCGTTGGCCTGCTCGATACGCATGACATCAGTGTGGGCGTCGTGACCGCCTCGGATCAGGTCCTGCACCGTGGCAAGGGTAGCTATCACCAGGAAAAACAATCATGTGCTGTCGCAGCATAAAACAAGTGTTTGCTGGAATTTTAAATAAAAATGAATGAAACTGATCTGAAGTCGTTTGATCTCAATGGATTCGTCGTCCAGGAAGGCGCACTGACTGAAGCCAACATTGATAGCCTGCTTGAACGAATCGCCCAGTTCGAAAAAACCGAATATCCCGGTCATGTTCTGGAGAAGCACGGTAATAGTTATCGTGCGTTTCACGGCTGCCACCTGTATGACGCCCATTTCGAAGAACTGACACGTTTGCCACAGATGCTGGGGCCTGCCGAGCAAATTCTGAAGGAACAGGTCTACATTCATCAGTTAAAAGTAAATCTGAAGCAGGCATTTTCAGGTGAAATGTGGCCCTGGCATCAGGACTATATTTACTGGAAAAAAGAAGATCAGATCCCGACAGATGCAATCGTGAGCGTCATGATATTTCTGGATGACGTCACAGAATTCAACGGACCACTTTTTTTCATCCCCAAGTCACAGAATTTGGGTTGCATCGACACGAATAAAGCACCCGACTCACCTGAAGGGTGGGAAGGAAATGTCAGCGCCACCCTCACTTATCAGGTGGACGAAGACACGGTCAGTGCGTTAGTCAAGGACGGTGGTCTGTTTTCAGCCACGGGCAAAAAAGGTACCGCAGTCTGGTTCCATGGCAATCTTGTTCATGCCTCACCACCAAATATCTCTCCAAATGCCAGACGCCTGGTGATTTTGACGTATAACGCGATCAGCAACACACCTGGAGCACAGATTCCCAGCGCAAAACAACGTCCTGAATTTCTGAATGGCCGCGACCGGGCTGCGTTAAATATGCTGGAGAGAGTCAGCCTGCTAGGCTGACTCTTGATGCGAAGCGTCGCAAGAGAAGTGAAAGACTAGAGGACTTCCTGCGCACTGCCAAACAAGCGCTCTGCTTTCAGACCAAGGCTCTGGCACGCCTGAACGAGTTGCTTGGCATTGATCACGGGCGGTGTATTTTCATCCGGATCAATACTGGTAATGTATTGAAGCCAGGGCTCGGCACCCATCGCGTACACATACACACTTTCACATCCCAGACTTTGAATCACTTTCATGCCGCGTTCGAAGTCAGACCCATTTAAACGGCGTGACTGATCTTTTTTACGATCCACGGCAATGGGGAGCAAGGGGCCATACGTCCAGCTAAAAGGCGCGCCCAGGCATTCCATGCCAATGAACAGCGTATCAATCTTGCCAAAGATCGATCTGATCTGGTCATAAAGCAAAGGTTCAAGGTTGTTACTGTCCGCGGCAAATAACAAACGATTGCCGGCAGCCTCGACCAGCCAGGCAGCTTTGGTCCGGATATCCAGATCACCGTGCTCACCCAGGAATGGGAGTGCAGTGAGTTTCAGGTCACCCTTTTCGACAGAACCTAGTGGCCCCAGTTCAACCACATGTTTGAATCCAATTGATTCAAGCATGAGCTTGAGCGAAGGATCTGCAAGCCCCCCTCCTCCAGCTGGCACCACGATGGTACCAATCTTGTATCTCAAGGCAAGCAGCGTTTCCAGCAAAACGTGATCAGCATGATTATGTGTCAAGACAACATAATCAATATGCTCAGGCAGGTCTGCCAGCACAAATCTTTCGATGCCACCATCAGAGTCATAAGCAACGATCGGATCAACAAGCACGTTGGTACCATCAGGCGCCTGGACAGAGACACAAGCATGGCCGAAATAACGCCAGCGTGTCTGACCAAGAGGCGCATTGACAGGCTTTGGAGCCTGAGGTGTTGCGACCAAAAAGCTTCGGAATAATTCCGCCTTCGCACCTGTCAAACCGAGTCGCTCCATCACCACGCTCACTGGCAGTGGCTCTGCGCGCAAACGTCCTAGAAAATCATAGACCTCGGCACTGAAAGGCTCCATCAACTCATAGGCATTGACTTGAGGCATACGAGGCGTACTGAAGGCAAAGGGCCTCTCGTCACCTTTGGCACGATAGATCATTGCACTCTGAACCGAAGGGTTAAAAACCGGGCTGCGATACAGCAAAGGCTCAATCACGCGTAAATCCGGAAAACCACCCATCGTATACAAGAGTTCGACATATCCTCGAACGGGTGCAGGTAAATTGGCGTAATGCTGCTCAATGCTGAATCCATCGCCGTTTTTAATCACCAGGCGAAACGCCTCACGCAACGCTTCACCAAAGGCAATCTGTGCAGACTGCCTGGCTCTGGTTGACTGAATCAGGGCTTTGACAGCCTCGACTTCACTGGCAGGCAAGTCGACAAAAGGTCCGCCGCGCAGACTTGGGTTTTTACAGGCTGCGGCATGCACATCAGGCGCACTCACAAAGGACTCGAGCAAGGTCAAATGCCGATAAACAATATTCATTGCAGAGGTTGCAGGCGAAATCAGGTGTGACCACGCGTACCACCGCTCTACTAAAGGCTCAATCACCACATTCGGCTGCAGCATCACCAGTTCATCTGTCACGTTCATATTACCCGTCGGAATCAATCAAAATAACAGGATGCCACAAGCCCGGCACTTTTGACCTCTGCTCACCCTCAAAAAGCTTTAAATAGTGAGGAATTGCGAGCATATTTCAAGGTGAGATATATATAATCAGATTTGGTGCAAGGCTGATTTTCCCGTTAGAGAAGAATTACTGATAAGTTTTTGAAATATATAAATAAACTTCCAGCATTGCAGCACGTCATGTTAATCTTTACACGAATGTTTTTTAGCTAAATCGCTCATACTTTTTTAAAAATTTCCAGAGGAAATATTATGACAGTTGCTACTGCTGAAGTTTCAACATCCCCCGAGGCTGAGCAAATCAGCACAGTTGGCACCCCAGAGCAATTGGCTCAGGCAAAAGAAGTGATCAAGCACAACGTGGCCTGGTCTGCTGGCGCCGGGCTGGTGCCCGTTCCTGGCCTGGATATTGTCGCCATTACTGGCGTCCAGCTGAAAATGATCAACGAATTGTGCAATGTCTACGGTCAGACATTCAAAAAATCCTTGGCTCGTCCGATTGTGATCAGCCTGATTGGCAGCCTGGGTGCGAGCATGCTTGCACCAGCGGTCGCCATGACAACCCTCAAGCTTCTTCCTGGTATTGGCGCACTGCTGTCAGGCACGGCACTGGCAGGTACTTCAGCTGCAATCACCTACGGCGTTGGTCAACTGTTTGTTGAACATTTCCAGAAAGGCGGCACACTTGAAAACTTCAACCTGATCGCAGGTCGTTGCAATTTCAAGAAAAAAGTTAAAGATGCAATGAACGAAAAATCAGAAGTCACGATCGAAGAAACTCCAGCACAAGCTTAAGTTTCAGAGGTTTGACGGGCATGACTGTTTATCCAGTCATGCCTTTTTTTTGCCCTGCGTTTATTCAGCCTGAATATTCGCCTGCCTGATGACCATGCTCCATTTTTTAATCTCAGACTGAATAAAGGCCGCATATTCTTCTGGTGTCGAGGAGACAGGCTCGCTGGCTTGCGCCAGGATGCGATCCCGGACATCAGGCAAGGCTACGACGGTTGCAACATCTGTAGAGATTTTGTGAACAATGGACTGAGGTGTCCCTCCAGGCGCCATCAGGCCAAACCAGGCTGTAATTTCAAAATCGCTGACACCAGCTTCAGCCATTGTTGGGACATCAGGCGCTGCGGCAGTCCTGTTGTGGCCCGTCACCGCCAGAGGACGTAAAGTACCTGCTTTCATATGCGGCAGCAACACCGGCGCATTATGGATCAGCACTTCAATCTGACCGCCAATTCCGTCCGTCGTCATTTGTGCGCTGGACTTGTAAGGCACGCTTGTCATTTGAATTCCAGCACGCAAATTCAACAACTCACCTGTCAGATGTTGCGTCGTACCTGGACCTGCCGTACCAAAACGAAATTTCCCAGGCTCTTTTTTAGCCAGCAGAATCAGTTCCTGCAAGCTGTGTACCGGAGAGCTCGCACTGACTGTTATGAAGTTCGGCATTTTGGCGACCAGGCTGATTGGCGCAAGATCCTTGACTGGATCATAGGGAAGCTTACCGCCGAATAATGTGTAATTGACTGCAATCGGTCCAAGCGTGTTGAATAAAAGTGTATAGCCATCGGGAGGTGCCTTGGCTACACGATCAGTGCCGATATTACCCGAGGCGCCGACTACGTTTTCAACCGTGACGGACTGCCCCCAGATCTCGGACAGCTTTTGCCCCAGCATCCTGACAAGTCCATCTGGCGCACTCCCGGGCGGCGCGGGCACAACGATCCTGACTGCTTTTTCAGGCCAGGGTCTGACCTGCGCCTGCGCCACACCAGTCAACGAGGCCAGCCAGGAACATAACGTCAGGCCAACGAGCAAGCGTCCGATTTTATTTGCATATTGAAGCATTGTTTACTCCTGAAGAGTCAAAGAGTGATTCAGGTGGGCTGTCGAACAAAACGGGCAGGAATCTGCACAGGCATACCGAGCAAAATATATGAATTACTTTTCCCGTGACCATCCAGATTCAGACTGCCATTCACACCACCCTCAAGCACATCGTCAATGACAAAATTCATCGCGGACAATAAAGGCAATTCATAACGTTTAACCTGCGTCGCACCACGATGTGCATACAACGCCAGCACACGCTGCTCCGTTAACTGTTCAACCAGGTATTGAAATGCTGCGGGCTCGTAAGGCATGATGCTGACGTTTAGCCGGTTGCCTTTGTCACCTGCGCGGCCGTGGGCAACGCGATGAAGCGACACCGTGACGAGAGTATCTCCGTTCGTTGTTTGAGTGGCCTGGTTCATGCCGTGAGCTCCTTTGCGGTGTGTACAGTGCAGCCTGGTGAAAGATCCTCGGGCAACATCAGATAGGATTGCGTACGGATGCGTGGCGTGGTTCGCCAGCGCACGCCTCCACCACCTGCTGGACCGCAACAATACAGGGCCAGCGCCTCTCGTGCCGCCTGATCAGCGTCATCTTGTGTGCGGGCCGATACAGCCAGTCTGACGCGAATATCCTCAGGCTCCTGCAACGACTCTCGCCACTTGGTACCACTATCACCATCATGCACGCTGGACACGCCAATCAGATCGACACGTGCCTGCACATCAAGCTTGCGAATCTTGAGTCGCTCGAGCAAAACATCTGCTGCAGCACGTGCACGTGCACGGCAATTCGGGCCTGCATAAGAAATCTCACCCTCACCAAGCCAGCCGCCATCAAAACAAACTGTTGCTTTGATTGTGACGGGTGCAGGCTTGCCCACTACACCTTTGACTTCAACACGATCATGGCTAATTTCAGTGACAGTCACACCAGAAAAATCGAGCACGACATCAGGCGTAATGTAGTGCCGTGGATCATGGATCTCATATAACAATTGTTCTTTCACAATTTGAGCATTGACCAGACCGCCCGTACTGTCGGCTTTAGTGACGACCAACCCCCCTTCTGCAGTGACCTCGGCAATCGGAAACCCAATATTTGCCGGGTCCGGAACATCCTTAAATCCAGGATCGTAGTAGTACCCGCCCGTGAGCTGGGCGCCACACTCAAGCAAATGCCCTGCTGTTGCACCCACTGCCAGTCTGGCCCAGTCGTCATAGGCCCAGCCAAAATGATGAATCAATGGAGCAAGGGCCAGGGAGGGGTCACCCGTGCGTCCTGTCACAACAATCTGCGCACCGGCCTTTAAAGCATCCACAATGGGTCTGGCATTCAAATAGGCATTGGCTGACACGACCTCTCCACCACCCATATCCAGCCCCGTATCGGCTTCGTAGACGACATGGGTCTTGAGATTGAGGCGATCGCGCACATCGTCACCGAACACCACTCCGATCTTGAGATCAGGCAAGCCCAGACGCGTGGCAAGTTTTGCAATGACCTTTGCGGCACCGGCAGGATTCGCTGCACCAAAATTGCCAATAATCGGAATACCATGGGTCGCACAACGCACCAGTATCGGCTCAAGAAGCCTTTCGAGCATCGGTTCATATCCACGCTCGGGGTCGCGTCGCTTTTCCAGTTGCGCAAGCGCTACGGTCCGCTCGCCGAGTGTTTCAAAGAATATGGCGCACGGGCCGCCCAATCTGATTAGCGTATCCACCACGGGAGCGGCAGCATCCACACGATCGCCGGAAAAACCAGAACAATTACCCACTCTGAATACAGCATGCATGCTTAAACCCTCGCTTTGTCTCGCATTTTTATATTTCAAATGCATCATTTTTAATTTTATTGACACACTTTAGAGCATGAGAGGCTGATAAACAACTTTTCACTCATGGTTTGCAGCTGGTCATGGTAAAAAGCATCACCCATTTCGATACCAACGCTGCACTTCACCTCGTTCACATTCAAACCATGACCCATCCAATCAAAAAAACAGGAGAAAAAAAAGCTTCTCCACTCATCATTGTTTACGCGATGGTGATCGGCATCCTGATTGGTTTTGTGATCAATACGCAATCCTCCTCGCCGGAGCAGGCCTTCCATATTGCGGGCTATTTCTCCCTGATTTCAGAAGCTTTTCTGCGACTGATCAAAATGATCATCGCCCCGCTTGTCTTTTCAACACTGGTGGTCGGAATCGCCCACATGGGTGATGCCAACTCAGTTGGTCGCATTTTTGCTAAATCACTTGGCTGGTTTTTTACTGCCTCACTCATGTCGCTTCTACTGGGTCTGATTTTGTCGAATCTGATGCAACCCGGAGAGCATTTAAATCTGCCTTTGCCAGATATCAGTGCATCGACGAATCTGCCAAAGAGCAGTTTCACACTTAAAGAGTTCTTCAACCACCTCATTCCAGACTCTGTCGTTGCCTCCATGGCAAAGAATGAAATCCTGCAAATCGTCGTATTTGCATTGTTCTTTGGTGTGGCCATGTCGGCACTTGGTGAACGCAGCAAAAACCTGCTGGCTTCGATTGATGATCTGTCTCACATTATGCTGAAGATTACGGGCTATGTGATGAAGTTCGCCCCGGTTGCGGTGCTGGCGGCAATGACTGCCAATGTTGCCGAAAACGGCATTGCAATTCTTGCAAAATTTGCCATCTTTATGGCGGATTTTTATATTGGTTTAATTCTGCTGTGGTGTGTACTGATTTTTGTCGGTTATCTGTTTTTGGGTAAACGCATCAAAGCATTGCTTTCCAACGTCAGGGAACCATTTTTAATTTCATTTGCCACCGCGAGCTCAGAAGCGGCTTATCCAAAGATTCTCCTCGCGCTGGATCGTTTTGGCGTGGATCGTAAAATTTCCAGCTTTGTCATGCCTCTTGGCTATTCATTCAATCTGGATGGTTCCATGATGTATTGCACCTTTGCAACGCTATTTATTGCTCAGGCCTATGGGATTCATCTTGATCTGGGCACACAGATCACCATGTTGCTGATCCTGATGCTCACATCCAAAGGCATGGCAGGCGTGCCGCGCGCCTCTCTGGTCGTGATCGCGGCCACGCTGAGCCAGTTCAACATTCCTGAGGCGGGCCTGCTATTGATTCTGGGTGTGGATACGTTCCTGGATATGGGTCGCTCGGCGACCAATGCTGTCGGTAACTCAATTGCCGCAGCGGTAATCGCGCAATCAGAAGGCGCCCTGCTCTCCGAGCATGACGCAAAAATTCAGGCCGCAGCCATCGATCGAGAAGCCCAGGCACACATGCATGCTGTGAAAGAAACCTGATCGAGAATGGATGTTTAAGACTTGCGGCGTCTGTCCTGCATATATCTGACCAGCGATCCGACGATTCCCTTAGGCATAAAAAACATGCAGGCAATCAGGATGGCACCATAAACAGCGCCAGCCAATGCTTCACTCAAGTCCGAGGCATAGGAGGGGACGAACTGCAGAAAGAGCCCTGCAACAAGCGCGCCCCATATCGTTCCCAGGCCGCCGACTACAATCGCAGCAAGAAAGCTGACTGAAAGTAAAAGATTAAATGAGTCCGGGGCAATAAAACCGATCGAAAAATTAAACAGTGCCCCACCTACTCCCGCTAGCATTGAGCCCAGTCCAAAAATCAGAACCTTGTACCCATTGACGTCGACCCCCATTGATGCGGCAGCCAGCGGCGCTTGCCTGACTGCATTCAACGCACGTCCTGTACTGCCTCCCACAAAATTTCTTGCGAGATAAAAGCACAGAATGGCAAAAGCCAGCACGACATAATAAATCCAGGCGTCCTGTGTCAGACCAGTCCATGCGGGCGGCACGGGACGATCCACGAACAGTCCTGACATTCCTCCGGTGTATGCCTTGAAATGCTTAATAAAAGGAGATACTGAAACAGCAAGCACGAGCGTAATCAACGCAAGATACAAGCCTCGTAAACGCTGGGCAGGAAAGCCTGCCAGGTAGCCAACAACAAAGCTGACCAGCGCAGCCAGCAAAACAGAAACAGCATAGTGAACATGCCAGTTGGCCATGCTCAAGGCCGCTGTATAAGCCCCAAGCGCAAAAAATGCATTATGTCCAAGTGAAATCTGTCCTGCGTAACCTGTAATCAAATTCAGACCGATCGCCGCAACAGCATAGGCGAGTACGCCAGTCAGCTGAAAAGTCAGATATCCCGGAAATACAAGTGGAGCGATCACCAGAAGTGCAGCAAATATCAGTGTCAGGAATATTTTTATTCCTCTTTTTGTGGTGGTATGCGAAGCGGCAACGTTCATATCATTATTCATGCTGATCAAACCCTGGCCGCAACAGATTTACCGAACAAGCCTTCTGGCTTTGCAATCAACACTGCAACGATCAATATCAATGGCACAACCATTTGTAAATCAGAGCCCAGAAAAGGCAGATAGGCAGTCGACAGTGACTGGGAGACACCGACAATCACTCCACCTACTACCGCACCGATGTAGCTGCTCATCCCTCCGACCACTGCCGCCGCAAAGGAAAAGATAATCACATCACCCATCATGTTGGGATCAAGCGTCAACCGCGAGGCAACCAGCGCACCAGAAACGGCACCTAGCCCAGCAGCCATTGCCCAGCCCAGGGTCATCATCGCGGTGTAGGGAATGCCAACCAGTTGAGCCGACTGAGCATTAGATGCCGCAGCGCGTAAAGCCATGCCTAATCTGGTTTTTTGAAACAGAAGGAATAAACCGGTTGAAATACCCATCAGCACCATAATGAAACTGATCAGCTCTGCACCCACCCTTAACGTGCCAAACGTCCACGAATGCTGAGGAAAGGGGCTAGGCGATGATTTTTGCAGAAACCCCCAGACAGCACCTGTTGCGCTGTTGAACGCAAGAAACAGCCCCAGCGTCACGATGATAATCGTCATCTCGTCCTTGTACTGAACCGGACGAACAATCACCGCATACACGATGGCGCCCAGTATCATCGACAGGATCACAGATCCCAGAATTGCCCAGACAATCGGCACCCCCCAATCACTGAGCTGCCAGGTCAGAAATGCCGAAAACGTTGCCATTTCTCCTTGCGCAAAATTAGCAATATTGGTTGTACGGTAAATCAGGACGAGTGCCAGCCCGAGCGAGGCGTAGATGGCACCAGAGCCAATCCCATTGAGCACTTGCTGAAGAAAATAACTCATCACATCTCCCCCAGGTATGCCGCACGAATACCATCATGCGAAGCGATTTCCTCTGCCGGTCCCTCCAGTGAGATCACACCCGATTCCAGCACATATGCATAATCTGCAATCTCCAGAGCAAGATTTGCATTCTGCTCGACAATCAGCATCGATAACCCCAGTTCTTTATTGACGCGACCCAGCGTGTCATACAGATCATTAATAATCACGGGGGCAAGCCCCAGGGACGGCTCATCAAGCAATAACACCCGGGGTCGCAACATCAGTGCACGACCCACCGCCAGCATTTGCTGCTCTCCACCACTCAGACTGCCAGCCTTTTGTTGACGACGTTCGCGCAACCGCGGAAACAAGTCGTACATTTTTTCCATGTCTGCCAGAATTTCATTCTTATCGTGGCGCCGGAATGCTCCGATACGTAAATTGTCCTCAACGGTCAGATCCGTAAAGGTGCCCCGCCCTTCAGCAGCATGTGCCAGACCCATCCTTGCAATACCGTCAGGTTTTAGACCCCGCAACTCTTTGCCATCGAGCAAGATACTGCCCGAGCTTTTCACCAGACCGCTGATTGCGCGCAATGTCGTAGTCTTGCCTGCACCATTGGCCCCGAGCAGTACCGAAACTGAACCAGGCCGCACAGACATAGAAATTCCATGCAGCACACGGATGCGACCATAACCAGCTGTAAAGTCTTTTATTTCCAGTACATTCATCGCGGTTTGCCCAGGTAAGCTTCAATCACACGAGGATTGGTTTTAATGTCAACGGGCAGACCATCGGCAATCTTGTGGCCAAAATCCAGCACAACGATATTGTCGGAAATCTTCATGACCATCCCCATATGATGTTCAACGAGCAACAGCGTCAAGTCGAACTCATCACGAATCCGCACGAGCGTTTCCGATAAATCATCCACCTCGGAATGAGAGAGACCGCCAGCGGGTTCGTCCAGCATCAAGAATGAAGGTCGTGAGGCGAGCGCACGCGCAAGCTCCACTTTTTTCAGGGTTGGATAAGGCAAATCATCGACCCGTGTGTCATGTAAATCACCCATATCGAGCCGGCCAAGGAGTTCATGTGCAAATTGCGCCAACTGCTCTTCTTCACGACGATATGAGACAGGAATAAAAGGAGATTTCAACAACGGTGTCCGACCGTAGTGATGCCCACCTAGCATGACATTTTCGTGAACTGTCATGGAAGGCAACAATGCCAGATTTTGAAATGTGCGCGCAATGCCTCGCATCGCAACATCCTTAGCCTTGACGCGCGTAATATCTTCACCATCAAAGACCACCGTCCCGCCGGAGGGGTTATACAACCTGCTGATGCAATTAAAGAGACTAGTTTTACCCGCGCCATTCGGACCGATCAAGCCACAGATATGACCACGCGAGACATTGAACGACAGCCCGTTGAGTGCAACAATCCCTCCAAAACGCAATGAAAGATTCGAAACAGATAACTTATGGCCAGGTGAGCTCACAAACCTGCACCCTTCTGAATCTGTTTGGCCAATTCAGTCATGTCTGAGCCCTGAGGCGCACTACCGAGCGCCTCAGCCCACATTTTTGCGCTTGCTTTGGACAAAATCGTTTCGGTGCCTGTCGCCTCGATCAAGGACATGGCAATACCCACGTCCTTATTCATCAATTGCAAGGCGAACCCAAAATCCCATGTTTTTTGCAAGACGGCTTTAGGCCAGGCAATATTGGTCATAAAGCTGCCTCCACTTGAGGCATTGACCACCTGATGCATGACAGCAGGATCAAGACCGAACTTTTCGCCCACGGCAAAGACCTCAGCTGTCGCGGCAAAAATAGTTGCCGCCAACAAATTATTCAACGCTTTGACAGCGTGCCCTGCTCCCACATCGCCCACCAGGATGACGTTTGAGCCCATGCGCTCGAGAAAGGGTCGGGCACGCTCAAAGTCGGCACGATCTCCACCCACCATGATGGCCAGCTTGCCAGATGCCGCACCGCCGATTCCGCCTGAGACAGGCGCATCAATGAACACCAGCCCGCGCTGGCTGGCCAGCTTTGCATTTTCGATCGTATTGGCAGGCGTGGATGAACTCATATCGATCACCAATGCACCCTTGGGAAGAATATCTATCAAACCCTTTTGAGTGCCACCTCTGAATACATCATCGACAATCGCACTGTTAGGCAACATCAAAATTACAATGTTTGCTGCTGACAGTTCCTCAAGTTTGCTGATTGCATGACCGGATGCTGCCTGGGCAGCCTGCTGTGCACGCTCGGCATCCGTATCAAAAACCAATAACTCACCCGCGCCGCTCAGCTGAGAGATCATGCGACCTCCCATGGCGCCCAATCCTATAAATCCAATGACCGGGAGTGCTGCTTGTTTGGTCTGACTCATGATGATCTCCATTATTTTTTTAACTGATCTGACTCAAGACAACAACGATCGCCACGTTCACGCAGCAGAAAATCAAATACGCCTACAAACGCGAATAACCGTGATCACCAAGATTGACTGAAACCTGCTTGATATCGGTATAGCTTTCCAGAATGCCTTCGAGAGAAAATTCGCGTCCGGCACCACTTTGTTTGACTCCACCATAAGAATGACCGATCTGCTGGCCCCCTCCCTGGTTAACCAGCACCCAACCTACATCCAGTGCATGCGCCACACGCAGTGCAGGCGCACCGGCGCGTGACCAGATGAACGCTGCAAGACCATATTGCGAGGCGTTGGCTCGCTCGATGACTTCGCTCTCTTCACGCCAGGTCGTGACCGACAGCACCGGACCAAATACCTCTTCGTTCGTCAGGCGGACATCTTCAGGCAAGTTCAAAAACACGGTGGGTTCAAAAAAGTAGCCTTTAGACAATGCCCCAGTCGTGGGAGGCAGTCCGCCCATCACGAGCGCACTGGGCTTGCGTTCGATCGCCTCACGCACATAGGTTGAAACACGATTAAATTGTTTCTCATTGACCAGAGTGCCTGCGTCGGTTGCCTCATCCAGAGGATTGCCCAGACGCATAGCCTTGAGCTTGTCCGTCAGACAAGACAGAAAAGAATCGGCGATCGACTCATGCAAAAACAACCGGGAACCTGCCGTGCAAGACTGCCCCTGACGGGAAAAACGCATCGCAGTTATTACACCGTCTGCGGTGAAAGCATGGTCGACATCGGGAAAAACAACTTGTGCACTTTTACCTCCCAGCTCAAGAGATACTGCAGCAATACGCTGGCTCGCCGCGGCCAGAATCGAGCGGCCGACTGCGGTGGAACCTGTAAAAGAAATTTTCGGCACATCAGGATGCTCGACGAGTGCTGCACCGCACTCCGCTCCATACCCGGTTAACACGTTCAGAACACCGGCAGGTAAGTGTTCGTTGCATATTCTGCTCATCTCAAGCACGGCCATCGGCGCTTCTTCAGAGGCTTTCAGAACCAGTGTGTTACCTGTAATCAGTGCAGGCGCGATCTTGAGCGCTGCGAGTAAAAGTGGAGCATTCCAGGGCACGATCGCACCCACTACCCCATAAGGTTCTCGTCTGGTGTAGTCCAGATTGTCAGGGTTCAAATACATGGTTTTGCCCTTCAGTTCACGGGCCAGACCTGCAACATAACGAAAAATTTCGACAACAAGCCCGGCTTCGCCACGACTCTGGGTGCGCAGCGCATTGCCATTTTCGGTACTGATCAGGCGCGCGAGCGATTCCTTATTCTGCTCAAGTGCATCAGCAATGTTGTAGAGCATCCTGCCACGATCTGCTGCGGCAACACGCGACCATACTTTGAAAGCCTGTTTAGCGGCGCAAACTGCCAGCGCAACATCCTGAGCGTTCCCCCTCGGGACTTTGGCAAAAATCATTTTATTGGCGGGATTTTCAACTCCGATCCACTCGCCCTCACAGCTGTCGACCCATTTACCGTTGATGAGCATCTGTTGAACTGATACTGGCGAATTCATCTTGAGATTCTCCAAATAATTTGAGCGATATCACCCTGCGCCAAAAATCAACGCAGGGTCCTCTACTTACTGGCGAGTCAAGCATCAGGGTGCAGGTGTTTTACCTTCAAAGTTGATGATGCCGCCAATCGGCACAAACTTCTCTCCATCAAACTGAGCCATCTGGACAGACTCGATCGGATATCCATCCGTCACACCATTTGTATTCAGAGTGATGCCATTGAGCAGCAGAGGCACTTTCTGACCTTTCATGCTACGTGCAGCTTCCATAAAAGACGCACGTGTCGGAGCCTTGGTTTGTTCGAGTACGTTCTTGACTGCATTGCAGACAAACCAGCCTGTAGCAGCATTCTGATCTGCAGGATTCAAGCCGCTCTCATATTTTTTAAGCTTTTCGACATAGAGCTTCATATCATCGTCATTGGCAAAAGCAGGATTTGCCTGATCTTTGAGCCACAGACCTGAATAGACTCCTTTCGATGCCTCCACGCCAGCAGGCTGCAACGCGCCACCAATACTTGAACCTACACCCCAGATGATATGCGCGGGCTTCCAATTAGTCGCAGCCATACGCTTGAGGGCCTGCACCACAAACTTGGGCGTCGTCGCATCGACAAAGACGTCCGCACCCGATGCAGCGATGCGATCAATCTTGGCATCAATCGTGGGTTCGGTGTAAGAGTGCTCCTCGTGAATCACGATATTCAGGCCAATGTCTTTGGCCGCTTTGACAAAACCTTTTGCAAAAAATGGACCACCGCTGTCGTCATTAAAAAGGGCGACCTTTGCGTTGGGGAATTTTTCTTTAATAAAGGCGGCATAAAGCGCTGCCTCGGTGTTGTAGGCTAGCAGAGCAGGCATCGTCCAGGGAAACTTTTCGACCTCTTCCTTGACTCCAAACATCGGACCACCGGTAAAGATGAACACCTGTGGAACCTTCTCGGAGTTGTAATAAGGTCTGGCTCCCAGATTGGCACCCGTTCCAGCGTTTCCTGAAATAGCGAACACCTGATCCTGACTCACCAGGCGCCGGGCATTCTGCAATGCTCGTGCTGGTTCCATTGCATCGTCATACATCACGTATTTCACTTTACGGGTCTTGCCGTCACCCATTTTGATGCCGCCTAACTCGGTATTGATATATTCAAAGCAGGCGCGCTGCGCACGGCCAATCGGACCATAGCCCGCATTCGGTCCGGACAAGGGAATCGATGCACCCCAAGTAATTTCTGTATCGGTTATACCGTTTTCAGCGTGACTTGCAGCGCCAATCGTCATGAGTGCCGAAGCGATCATGACTTTTAAAAAACGACCACCCTTTGCATTGCGTTGCAGCATAATTGTCTCTCCCAATATATTTTTTTTCGTACAGATCAACGCTGCGGCTATTCACACAATGAGCAGCTGCAACAATTGATCTGTCGTGTCCTACAGGATATAACTTAGTTGAGAATTAACTACTCAGGTTTTCCCTAACTCGCATTTGATTCGTATTGACTGACGTTGACTCACTAAACAAAGTTCATGACCCTTTGCCTAGCATCTGATAAATACTGCCGTAGTCCAGCTTTCCATTCCCAGCCTTGCTATGCATGTCGTACAAATTTCTGGCGTTTGCACCCAGAGGAACACTGCACTGCGTCGACAAGGCGTTTTCGACTGCAAGGCCGAGATCTTTGAGCATCAGATCCACACCAAAACCACCTGCGTAATCATTGGATGCTGGCGCCTTTTCCATCACGCCAGGACAGGGATTGCAAGCGTTCAACACCCAGTTATTCCCTGAACTCTTGGAGATGATTTCAGTCAGGACTTTAGGATCAAGTCCGTTTGCAATACCTAAACGAAGTGCCTCGGCGGTGCCAATCATGGTGATGCCCAGCAGCATGTTGTTGCAAACTTTGACTGTCTGTCCGCTGCCATGCGGTCCTGCGTGATAAAGCGCTTTACCCATTTTTTGAAGATAGGCGTTTGCTGATGCAAAGCCATTTTCTGTCGCTCCGACCATAAAGGTCAGTGTGCCAGCCGTTGCCCCAACGGGACCGCCAGACACTGGAGCATCCAGCATCTCCATCCCTCTTTCGCCAGCCTGTTTACCGAGTTCTTTTGCAACCTCAGGCGAGATCGTTGAGGAGTCAATTAAAAGCGTTCCTGGACGAGCCTGCTCAAAAACGCCACCTTCGCCCAGATAAACATTTTTGACTGACTGACTCGAAGGAAGCATGGTGATGACAACTTTGGCGCTCTTGACGGCCTGCTCCAGGGACACGCCCTGGATGCCACCCTCAGCGATAAGGCGATCAACATTACTTTGGAGTAAATCGAAACCAGCGACCGAAAAGCCGCCTTTAATCAAATTGTGAGCCATGGGAAAGCCCATATTGCCCAAACCTATAAAAACAACTTCTGGGTTCATCGTTGACTCCGGTAGAAATATTGATGGGTTAAATGTCCTGAGTGCCTGTTCAGTATCAGACCCAGATCCGCTTATTGTCAAATATAAATAATTAAACGCTACGCTGAGCAACTTTGGCATAATCAACTATAGAAAACAGTCACGGAGAGCGATGATGCAGATAGACCTGACAGGAAAGCGCGCATTGATTGCCGGTTCAAGCCGGGGGATTGGTCTTGCGATGGCACAGACCTTTGCACGCGCCGGCGCACACGTTGCCATCTGTGCACGCACGCACGGCCCCCTGCAAGAGGCGGCACAATCCATACATCAATATGGTCACACGGTCAGCGCACGTACTTGCGACCTGGCCGATGGTGAGGCCGTTAAAAAATGGGTCGAGCACGCCGCGCACGATCTCGGAGGGATCGATATCCTGGTGAACAGTGCCTCAGGCTTTGGCCGCTCGGACGATGAACTGGGCTGGGGCCTGGGCATCCAGGTTGATCTCATGGCAACGATCCGTGCCTGTCATGCTGCTTATCCGCATCTTGAAAAACAGGGTGGCAGCATTATTCACATCACTTCGATTTCGGGTATGAAGCCAAGCGTGCGCAATCCTCCTTACGGCGCAGTCAAGGCTGCGATCATCCAGCATACGCAGACGCAGGCCGTGGCGTTGGCTGCCAAGGGCATCCGTGTCAATTGCATTTCACCTGGCTCGATTTTTTTCGAAGGAGGTGTTTGGGATGAAGCACAAAAAAACAACCCAAAACTATATGAAAGCATACTTGCCCGTATCCCATCAGGTCGCTTTGGCACCCCCCAGGAAGTCGCAAACGTCGCAGCTTTTTTAGCCAGCGATCTTGCCTCGTGGGTCACAGGTCAGAATATTGTCGTGGATGGTGCACAGGTACTCGCTTAACGAATCCTGCGTTGACAATGGGTCAGCGCACGCATTAACCTCAACGCCAATTATTTAAAAGAGTTCCTGGAGACCAGCATGTCCGATTTACCCACGCGCGTCCGCATTCTCGAAGAAGGCCCACGAGAAGGCTTTCAAATTGAAAAAGGTCCCATCACAACCGCGCGCAAGATCGAACTGATCGACAGTCTCTCCGAAACGGGTCTTGAGCAAATTCAGGTCACGTCCTTTGTCAATCCGAATGCCGTTCCAACCATGGCGGATGCGGAAGACGTCGCCCGGGGATTCAAACGCAAGCCAGGTGTGCGTTATACCGGTCTGTGGCTCAATGACAAAGGTCTTGAGCGTGCAATCGCCACACAAAAACTTGATATCAAAGGTTCATTGTCCCTGACGGCATCTGAAAAATTCCTGATGCGTAATCAGCGTCGTACACTCGCCGAAAACGTCGAGGCTGTACGTTCGATTATTGGCATGTTTAAACATTACAACGTGCCAGTTAACCGCGGCAGTGTCATGGCAGCCTTTGGTTGCAACTTTGAAGGCGACATGCCCGTTTCGCGTGTACTGGAAATGGTCGGGCAGCTGCTCGATCTGGCCGAAGAAGGACAAGTCAAAATCGAAACTCTTTCACTTGCAGATACGATGGCCTGGGCGACTCCTGGCTCGATTCGTAAAGTTGTTGGCGCAGTCCGTGACAAGTATCCTGAGCTTGAGCTCTCGCTGCATCTGCACGACACACGAGGCATGGGCATTGCAAATGCCTATGCCGGCCTGCAGATGGGGGTCAAGATTTTTGATGCCGCCGTGGCGGGTCTGGGTGGATGCCCCTTTGCCTCACACTCGGGTGCTTCGGGCAATGTCTGTACGGAAGATCTGGTGTTCATGTGCCATGAAATGGGAATCGAGACAGGAATTGACCTCGAAAAAATCATCGCTTCAGGACTGCTGGCAGAAGAAATTGTTGGACATCCCTTGCCAGGCTCCGTCATGAAAGGCGGTTCGCTGGACAAGCTGCGTCAGAAAATCGCTGCACAATCTCGCGCAAACGCCTGAGTCAGGGCGCAACCTGCAGAAACGTGTCCTGCAGGTTGCGCCGTTGTGCCATCAAACGTTTAGCCAAGGTGCTTTTTAAAGAACTCAAGCGTGCGTGAAAGCGCGAGCTTGGCGGATGGTGCATCGTAGGAACCGCGCTGATCGCAGTTAAAGCCATGTCCTGCTGGGTAATAGAAGACTTGAGCTTCAGGATAGGCGGCAGCTACAGCCTGTGCTTTTTCGAGAGGGATCGACTGATCGGTCTCACCGAACTGCAACATCACCGGACATTGCAGCTTGTCGGTGACAAAACTTGGAACGGCACCGCCATAGTACGGGACGGCACATGTAATAGTGGACAGGCGCTGAGCTGCAACCCAGGCAATCACGCCGCCCCAGCAGTAACCGACAATCCCGACCTTGCCAGCAGACTTTCCGAATTCGATGGCTGCCGTGACATCGAGCATGCAATTGCTCATGTCCATTTTTTTCATGATTTCGACTCCCGCAGCAATATCCTCTGCCGAGTAGCCAGTCTCATATTTACGCTGTGCACGGTCAAAAAATGCAGGGGAAATTGCCAGGTAGCCTTCTGCTGCATAGCCATCGGTCACGCTACGGATATGGCTGTTCACACCAAAAATCTCGGGCGCCACGATGATCAAGCCTTTAGGCTGACCTGCAGGCTCGGCAACATAGGCATCAAACTGATGTCCGTCTGCAGCTTTTAATTCAACGATCTTACCCATTCGAATCCCCATTATTGGTTATTAAATCTACATCCGATTATATGTAATTCAGGCGAACCCCATACGAATAGGGATAACACTAGCTTGCGCGACATCCAAACCGCTCCATACCCCCGTACACTCATTGAAAATAAATTATTCAAAAAATCAGGAGCAAACATGACACGCTTTTCAATCTATCGACTTCTGGCCATTCTGATGCTGAGTCTCGCATCAAGCCTGGCGAGTGCCCAGAACTGGCCGACCAAACCGATCAAGATCGTGCTGCAGTTCCCTCCGGGCGGTTCAACAGATGTGGTTGCCCGTATTCTTGCGCAGTCACTCACCGCCTCTCTCGGACAGACCGTCATCATAGAAAACAAACCGGGGGCTGACGGTGCGATTGCTGCTGAATATGTATTGCGGTCTGAACCGGATGGATATACGTTTTTCCTTGCATCCAACACCCCTCTGATGCAGGTACCACTCCTGAAAAAAAACCCGCCTTATGATCCGATCAAAAGTTTCACACCCGTTGCGTTTGTGGGCCGCTACATCTACGTTCTGGTGAGCAGCCCAGCTTTGCCAATTCAGAACGCGGCAGAACTCCTTGACTACGCCAGAAAAAATCCAGGCAAACTCAACTATGGCAGCTTCAGCAGCGTCACACAGCTGATGTTTGCCTCACTCAGAGATGAGTCAAAGCTGGTCATGAATGAAATTCCCTATAAAGGTGAGGCGCCAACAATCAACGATATCCTGGGTGGTCATGTCCAGCTGACCTTCGCGACGCCTACCAGCACCCTGTCGCAAATCAGTGAAGGTAAGCTGCGCGCACTCGCCGTATTGTTGCCCAACCGTTTTCCCTTTTTACCCGATGTGCCAACAGTGGCCGAAGCGGGCTTGCCAAATCTCAAACCAGTGACATTTGCTGCCTTGTTTGGTCCCGCAAAACTTCCCCCAGAAATTGCTAACAAAATGAGCGTAGCCCTCAATGAGGTGATGTTACGCCCCGATGTGCGCGAACGCGTTCAAAAGCAAGGTCTGTCACTCGAGGGTTCCAACCCAGCCTGGCTCGAGCGTTTCATGAAAGAGCAATTGATCGTATGGGGAGCGGCTTTTGCTGCTGCAGGCATGCATCCGGAATAAACTCAGGTGCAAAAAACCGGAATTCCCTGTCGACCACGCTTAGTGCGGGCGCACGGCTTACTTTTGAGTAGCGCGTGCCGCAAATATTGCTGATGCCTTGAGAACAAGCCTATCCTGCACCCGGAGCTCGCAGCTACCGAACCTGATACGGCCATTGACTTTGCTCAGAGTCGTGGTCGTTTCGACCCAATCTCCCAGATACGCCGGGCTGATGAAATCCACAGACAGATGGATGGTCAGGACATCATTGCGCTGATCGTTGGCGTGGGCCACGTTCACACCGATCGCCTGATCTGCGACAGTTGACAGCATTCCGCCATGCACAACCCGCTCAATGTTCAGGTGCGTCTCATCCACCAGAAAACCGAGCAGGAATTGATTGCCAATTATTTTTGAATAAATTGGACCAATACGCGTCGTGAAAGGCTCGGTCATAAAGATGGGGGCAAATCCTGCAGGAATACGTGTAACGTCAGACATACGCCCTCAATCAGATAAGGTATTATTAATATCCGGATGCAATTTTGTACTTTGACACGAATAGCTGTCATTTTAAATGAATAAAAATTATGACGAATTCAAACAAACCTACACTCGATCTTTTTGGAGATCCGGATATAAATCCGCTGGAGCCATCGAGATTAAAGCTTAAAGATAAAAAAGAAAAAGTAAACCGCATCGCTTTGATCGATGAACATGAACAAGCTCGCCCTCTTCCTGTCAAACGAACCGCAGCAATTAAACCGGATAAACAAATTCAGCAGGCTTATCTGCCGGGACTCTCCCGTCGCGGCCGCCCACGTTCAAAACATCCGATATCTGCAGTTGAACGCACCGCTGAACATCGGCGCAAAAGGCTTGCAGAAGGCTCAAAACGCGTCGAAATGATCCTGTCACCCGAGGTCTCACGTCAACTTGATGCCATGGCGGAACACTTCAAAGAACCCAGATCAGAAGTGATCGCCACTCTGGTCGTTAAAGCCTTTGCCAGAGTATTCAAAACAAAACCGGTACCAGCAGACAAGTGACACATCAAGCATGAAACCTGAAGATCTGGAAAAACTTGTGACCTGGCCAATGCCATTCGGCAAGCACAAAGGTTGTTTGCTGGTGGACTTGCCCGGTAACTATCTCAACTGGTTTGCACGCGTGGGGTTTCCTCCCGGCGAAATTGGCCAGCTGCTTGCACTCATGCAGGAAATCGACCATAACGGACTCAAAGGTATTCTGACACCGTTACGCAAATCAACACCGCGATTCAAATAGCAAGAGTTCGCTATGATTCACACATCCATTTCAGCTTAAAGATTATAAAAATGAAAACTGCGCTTGGTCATTTACGTGTATTAGACTTATCAAGAATTTTTGCAGGTCCCTGGGCAACCCAGAACCTGGCCGATATGGGCGCCGAAGTTATCAAGATCGAACGCCCTAAAAAGGGCGACGATACGCGCGCCTGGGGGCCTCCATTTTTGAAGGATGCCCAAGGTCAGACAACCAAAGACTCCGCATACTTCATGGCGGTCAATCGCGCCAAGAAATCTGTCACGCTCGACATCTCGACTCAGGAAGGTCAGGATATCGTTCGGGAGCTCGCCAAGACGTCCGATATCGTCGTAGAAAACTACAAAGTCGGTGATCTGGCCCGTTACGGCCTGGCCTGGGAAGATTTACAAAAAATTAATCCACGCCTGGTCTATTGCTCTATCACGGGTTTTGGCCAGTCGGGTCCGTTTGCAGAACTACCTGGTTACGACTATGTGTTTCAGGGGATGGGCGGGCTGATGAGTTTAAGTGGCCTGCCTGACGATCAGCCAGGTGGGGAGCCGATGCGCGCAGGCGTAGCCGTGAGCGATCTGATTACCGGTATGTATGCGACGAGTGCCATTCTTGCCGCCATTGAACATCGCCACATCAGCGGCAAGGGGCAATACATCGACCTCGCCTTGCTAGACTGCACGGTTGCGCTGACATCCTACATGGCAATGAACTACTTCCTTTCAGGCGTTGTACCAAAACGGCTGGGCAACGCTCACTCCAACATGGTGCCCTATCAAGTCTTTAAATGCGCTGATGGCAACATGATTGTGGCGGTTGGTAACGACAGTCAATTCATTGCACTATGCAAAGTGATTGGCGCACCGGAACTGGGGACCGATCCACGCTTTGAGTCGCCCGGTCAGCGTGTCATCAATCGAGATATTCTTGTTCCAATGATTGCAGCCATATTACTGACAAAAAATATGGAAGACTGGGTCACGCTGATGGATGCGGCCAATATCCCATGCGGTCCGATCAATGACATGAAACAAGTGTTTGAAAACGAACAAGTCATTCACAGAAAACTGAAACGCTCTCTGGCCCACGGTGCTGGCGTTCAGGCCCCGGCGGTCGCAAGTCCAATGAATTTTTCAGATACGCCGATTCAGCACACGCGTTCAGCACCCATGCTCGGGGAACACAATACAGAAGTACTGGAAAATATCCTCGGGATGGACAAGCTGAAAATCGAAGCACTCAGAGAAAAAGGCATTATTTAATGCCGCTATGTCACTTGATCAGTGGGTTTTTTGTCAAAGGAATAAATTGACCTCCGATTCCCACCACTTTTACAGCGGGGGGAAGCTCAGGCCTAAACACTCGCAAACCTGTCATATCCAGTGTGTAGACTGAGAAAAAGTAATAATTCGCCCGCTGAGTCAGATCAGAGGTAATTTTTGACACGAAACCAGTAACCATCTGATTGGCAAAGCGATCTCCGAACAAGTTTTTGCCTGCGATATTGTTGCTGATTTGTGAGCTGATAAAACCCTCAAACTCTGGATCTGTCGGGTTTGTCATTAGCAGCAGTGCACCTATCAGCAGAGCGAAGATCTTACTCATCAAAATAACCAAATTAAGTTTAAGTCGAATTTATAATTGATTTTGCACATAAAGTGAAACGCCAGCCAACATGCAAGCAAAACACAATCCTCTCCAAAACGACAACGACCACCTTCCAACAAAAAAGCTCCGACTGGGTCTGGCAGCTAATCGACTGCATCATGAGTCATCCAACGCAGCCTGTTTTGACTGGTTACGTACCAGTGCAGCCGGGATCGAAAGCCTCAATATTGAATTGCATGCAGTCGGGCGGACTTACGATGCGATACAACGTGAAGGATTATTGATTCATTATCCTGGTCTGATTCGATACCCGTATGGTCGAGAAGGCGGACTCATGAAACTGGTCGCGCGCGTGACTGAGGCCTCTGATGAGGTCAATGCGCTGGATGGAGCGATTTACCTGATTGACCCGGTTGATCCTTCGTCGATTTTCCCAGAAGCTCTGGCGCTCAAGCGTCAATGCATCACCCACGGCAAGCCCTTTATTTCAACGATGGCCGGTGCTATCGAGTGGATTGAAGTCGAGCGTCTGCATGCAGGGCTCAAGGCAAACCACGCCATTGATCATCAGTTTCATTTTGCTGAACAGTGCGTCGCCATGATTGCCCACGATGCACTCAAAGAAAAGATGCTGGCTTTTGCCGACCAGCATTTTGATTTACTTTCTACTTTTAAAAGACGCGTGGCGACCGGCACCACCGGACAACGTTTAAACGAACTGGCAATTGCGCGAGGCTGGTCACAGGACAGACCCTGGGTCGATCGCTACCTGAGTGGCCCGATGGGTGGGGATGCACAAATTGCAGACCTGGTTCTGGATAGACGCTGTCAGCGCGTGATCTTTTTTGAAGACCCACATGTCGCGCGCCAGCATGAAGCGGATATCCAGCTGCTTGAGCGGGCCGTTCGGGTCGTCACTCGCGAGGCGACGTGTGCGACTTCACCTGCCGTCGCGGATCGCTGGGCACAAGCCTTGTCAATGCGTTGAACAGGTGCAGCTCTGAATAAAAGTCAGTGGTTGTCAAAATGAGTCTCTATGTCCTTGTATGATGTCTGAACAAAAAATGACACACAAACGAAGACATGAAAATTTTCTACGGCTGGAAAATGGTAATGGCTGCAGCCGGCCTGCAGTTCATTCAATCGCTCATGCTGTATCAAGCCTTTGGTGCATATGCTGCGGCGCTGATAGAGGAAAAGAACTGGAGTAAAACTTCGGTTTCGGGTGCATCATCCCTGATGTCAATGGAAGCAGTTGGCATTGGCGCGATTCTTGGCTGGTTTATCGACAAGTATGGTTCGAGGCAGGTCATCCAGATTGGTTCAATCCTGTTCGGAATCGGTCTGATCCTGCTTAGTCAGATTGATACGCTCAGTGGGCTCTATAGCGCCATGGTGGTGCTTGCGATTGGTTCTTCCATGGCAGGCTATTTTCCGTTGAATGTCGGGATCATCCAGTGGTTTGAAAAAAAACGTGCGCGCGCCTTATCCTATGTCACGCTCGGTATTGCGCTTGGAGGCATTTGTATTCCAGCGATGGCCTGGTCGATCCAAAACTTTGGCTGGAGAAGCACCGCACTCTGGAGCGGTGTCGTTGCCATGATCATAGGATTCCCACTGGCAAGCGTATTTCGCAGACGTCCTGAGGATTTCGGTGAAGTCGTAGATGGCACACCCAAAGTTGCGCCTGGTCAGGACCCCGGCACAGAGACCGCCCCTGCACAAGCAGTCGCCAGTTTTACAGTACGTGAAGCGCTCAGGACACGATCATTCTGGCTACTCTCCTGCGGTCACTCAAGCGCCCTCATCATTGTGACGGCAGTCAATACACACGCCATTAACCATATGCGCACCTCGCTCGGATACACCCTTGCCCAGGCAGCCATTTTTATTACACTGATGACAGCATTTCAGGTCATCGGTGTGCTGATGGGCGGCTATCTGGGTGACAAGTTTGAAAAACGAAAGGTTGCAGCAATCTGCATGCTGATGCACGCAGCCGGCCTACTGTCGTTGACCTACGCAACTGACGTCGCAGCCCTAGTTGTGTTTTCCGTTTTGCATGGGCTTGCCTGGGGGATCCGTGGACCCTTCATGCAAGCCATCCGAGCGGACTATTTTGGGCGTGCTTATATTGGAATGATTCTGGGCATTTCCGGCATGCTTGCAGCGGTTGGGCAAATTACAGGGCCTCTGCTCGCAGGCGTGCTTGGAGATGCGACCGGTAATTATCGACTGGGCTTTACTGTACTGGCATGCATTGCCGTCGGTGGCTCGAGCTTATTCTGGTTTGCCAGAAAACCGCCACTTCCGGCCAGACTGTATCGACCAGGCATGAGCACCATCAATTAATTTTCTTTTAAGTTCAATTTTCTAACAGTGCAGCACGTGCGAGGACGAATTTCTTAAAAGCGCGTGCCCGACCGGGATGCTCACCCTGCCGGACGTGTTCACAGCCTGCCACCCAGACACGATGCACCGCACTGCTGCGATGACTGGCAAACACGTGCGCAGCCAGCATACGCGGCGCATCCAGCCCGCTCAGTGCAGGATGATTCTCATCAAGCATCACCAGATCAGCGGATCGACCAGCCTCAAGTCCTGTGTGATGTGCACTCGCCTGCCCACCGCCAGCAATGGCAGCGAGCATCATGGCCGTGGCGACTTGAGGATGTTGTTCAGTAGCCAGTACGTTGCGGCGCCCCAGCACCAGACGCTGACCATATTCAAGCAGCATCAATTCTTCAGCCGCATTGACACACGCATGACTGTCCGAACCAATCCCCCAGCGACCGGACTCATGACTGAAAGCGGCTAATGGAAATACCCCATCACCAAGATTGGCCTCAGTCGTCGGGCACAAGCCTGCAACAGCGCCACTAGTGGCCAGGGCTATTCGCTCATGCGATGAAATATGCGTGGCATGTACCAGGCACCAGCGCGCATCGACTTGAGCATGCCCAAGCAACCATTGCACTGGTCGTTGACCACTCCAGGCCAGACAGTCCTGAACTTCCTGCACTTGCTCGGCAATGTGAATATGGACTGGCGCGACAGAATCCATCGCATGCAAGCCTGCGACCGACTCGGCCAGGCTGTCTGGTGTCACTGCGCGTAAAGAGTGAGGTGCCAGACCAACTCTGAAATGAGCATGACTTGACTCCGCTGGAGCAGCGCCTGCACCTTCTGTGCGCAGCCGCTCGATCAGCCTGAGGATATTTTCGGTTGATCGAATGAACCGGCGCTGACCCCCACCTGCTGGGTGACCACCAAAACCACTCGTCTGATACAACACAGGCAAAAGTGTCAGGCTAATCCCTGCACGAGCAGCCGCGCGAACCAGTCTCAGTGCAAGCTCAGCGTCGTCTGCGTAGGGATGACCATCTTCGTCGTGATGCAAATAGTGAAACTCACAAACAGAGGTATAGCCAGCCTGTAGCATTTCGATATAAAGGTAGGTCGCGATATCTTCCAGCTGCTCAGGTGTGATGCGTCCGGCAAATCGGTACATCAACTCACGCCAGCTCCAGAAGCTATCCTCCTGGGTACTTCTAAACTCCGTCAGTCCGGCAAATGCGCGTTGAAAAGCGTGCGAATGCAAATTTGGCATGCCAGGCATGACCGGGCCCTGAGCCTCACTTACCCCGGAAGGTTTTTTTACCCCAGGGGTGACGCTCGTCAGAAGTCCCGAACAATCCCATTCAAGTAAAACGTTTTTGGCCCACCCTTCAGGCAGTAACGCATCGGATGCAAACAGGGCGCGCGACTCAGAGCGGACAAATGAGGTGGTCATGCAGCACTCCAGCTGACCGAGATGAGCGCTGGTTCAACAGCAGGCGATACGCTCACGGGGCAGAACTGCAACGTTTCACAACAACGATCCCACCAGAGGCCATCTTGTGACTCAATCAGTTCGGCGTTCGCATCGCCTGCCTGCCCCTGAAGACGCCACTGACCACTGGCAATATAAATCAACCCTCTCTCAACAGGACTGACCTGGAAAGCCTTGCGATGAATCGTCACCGTGGCCCGACCTGCGCTACGCCGTGCCATCACATTAAAATCATACGATGCGCCACCAAGCTGTCTGGAATCAATATGCAGGTCACCCGAAAAGGCGAACATCTGCAACGGCTGATCCAGTTGCTGATCAACACTCCCGTCTGAGGATTTCAGATGTAATCCCAGGCCTTCTAGCAGAACAATCGTACGATCTACGCCTTCGAATACTGAAAACGGCCCGTCAGTATCGACACGAGCAATACTCACGCGCCATTTAAACGGATCACCCACAGAAACGATTTCACGCGTAATGCCTCCACCATTCTTCCATGGTGTTGGAATCAGCTTGTCGAAGTAAAAACGTTTCAGTGTCATGATCCTGATGTCATCATTTTATTGAATTTTTGCGCCTGAATCTTTTACAGCCTTAGCCCAGACGATCAGGTCATCGTCAATTGTTTTGGCGAAGGCTTCTGGTGTTGACCCGACAACCTCATAGCCACTGGCATTGAGTTGCGCTTTGACCGAAGGAGTATTCGCCACTTCAGCAAAGGCTTTGCTGAGTGTGTCCACGACAGATTTTGGCGTTCCCGCAGGAGCAAGGATTCCGTACCAGCCATCAATTACAAAGCCAGGAACGGTTTCGGAAATAGTCGGTACATCTGGCAACAAGGCGGCGCGTTTCGCACCGGCAACCGCCAAAGGCTTGAATTTTCCAGTAGGCACATGTGGATATGAGGTTGAAAAGCTGTCGAACATCAGGTCAATCTCCCCGCTCAACAGGGCGATTACAACAGGGCCACTCCCTTTGTAAGGGATATGTTCCATTTTGGTGCCTGTTGCTGCCTGAAACATTTCGGCGGCAAGATGACTGGTATTGCCATTGCCGGCCGAACCATAACTCAGTTTACCTGGGTTGGCCTTGGCATAAGCAATCAACTCAGAGAGTGTGTTGACCGGCAGGCTTGGACGGGTCACGACCAGCAAAGGCAAACGTGCAACCAGGGAAACCGGTGCAAAATCCTTGCGGGTGTCATAGGGTAAGGATGGGTAGAGTGCGTCATTGATCGCATGCGCAGCAAGCACCATCAACAAGGTATAACCATCCGGTTTAGAACGTGCAAGCGCACTGGTCGCAATCGTACCGCCTGCACCAGCTTTGTAATCCAGGATCACAGTCTGGCCCAGTTTCTTTTGCAACTCAAGCAACATCGGACGAGCCAGCACATCGGCACTGCCGCCTGGTGGATAGGGGATGATGAGCGTAATTGGTTGTGAGGGAAAGGTCTGCGCGTGAACAACCGCACTGAATAAGATACTCATCAGACCCATGCCGCGTGCGAGCACGCGCATCATGCCTAAAATTGTGAAACCTTGCATTGTTCTGTCTCCTTTATTATGCTGGTGGACTGAGCCATCAGACCGACTCCTGACACTGTACCAAGATAGTCGCCTCGTGTCTGATGCGATCGACAGGTATCAGCCGACATTGCAAATGACACCAATCCTCCTGCTTTGCACAACAGTCCAACAAAGTGAACCAAATTGCAGCAAATTCGACTGAAATATGCAATGATCCTCCCACACCTTTCCACTCACTTCACAATACAAAAATTCAAATGAAAATACTCATCTTGGGCGCAGGCGGCGTAGGCGGCTATTTCGGTGCACGATTGATTCAGGCGGGCGCAGACGTCACGTACCTGCTGCGTGAGCAGCGTCACCAGAAAATTCAAACCGAAGGCTTGACGATTGAAACGCCCAAAGAGACCTTCAATATCCAGCCCAAATCGGTCACACGCGATCAGCTCAAGCCAGAATACGACCTGATTGTGCTGGCACCCAAAGCCTTTGATTTTGAAGATGCCCTGGACTCCCTCGCTGGTGCAAGTGCAACAGGCGTATTCCTGCCCTTTTTGAATGGGCTGAATCATATCCAGCAACTGGATGATAAATTTGGACGTGACCGCGTCATGGGTGGTGTCGCACAAATTGCAGCCACCATTTCTGGCACCGGTGCAGTCAAACAATTGACCGATCTCCACACCCTGACAGTCGGACATCGCTCCCCGGCCCATGAACAGCTCGCCAGGGATTTTTTTGCGCTCTGCGAGAATGCCGGCTTTGACCGCTTGTATAGCGAGAATATCGAACAGTCGCTTTGGGATAAATGGGTCTATCTGGCAACGCTGGCCGGAATGACAACACTGTGTCGTGGCAATGTGGGCAAGATCGCCGCCACGCCATGGGGCCAGGAAACCATGACGAACTTTTATGGCGAGACATGTGCGATTGCCGCAGCCAACGGCTTTCCTACCAAAGAGTCCGCTCAGTCAAAGTCTCTGGCATTACTGACTAAAGTGGGCTCGGCTTTTGCTGCCTCGATGCTCAGGGATCTGGTGCAAGGCAATATGACCGAACATGAACACATTTTGGGCCAGATGATCCAACGTGGCGTTCAACACGGCATCAACTGCCCACTATTAAAGGCCGCGCACACGCATCTGGTAGTCGAGCAAAATAAGGATTAGGCAGGTTAGGCCTGACCGGCTGGCTGATCAATTAACACGGACGGCTTGACCTCGTTACCCAGCAGGTCACCCTGTCCAGTTACTTCGGTTGCTTGCTCAAGCTCGAGTGCAGCTCTCGCAACCAGATTTTCAGGCAACGCAGACTGCACTGACACGCCCAGTCGCTCAAAATCCTTTGCCTGACTGATCAGATTGCCTTTGCCATGGACGAGTTGTCCCATCGCCTGATCGTAAGACTCTCGTGCGCGATCGAGTTGCCTGCCAACGCCTTCGAGACTACCTAAAAATGTCACCAGTTTTTTGTAGACTTTACCGGCACGATCGGCCAGCTCTGCTGTATGGGCATTTTGCTCTTCAAAGCGCCAGAGTTGCCGCACGATATTCAGACTGGTCAGCAGCGTGGTAGGCGTGGCAACAAGAACATTCTGTTCGATCGCCTTCTGAAACAGATTTTCATCCGCTCGCAGGGCTTCGACAAACGCAGACTCGATCGGAATAAACATAAAGACCATTTCAGGCGTGTTCAGTCCTGGCAATTCAAAATACGATCGATTGGACAGCTCTTGAATACGGCTCCCAATTGCAGCGACGTGTTCGCGCAACGCAAACTCACGATCAATGTCATTTTCGGCATTCACATACCGGGTGTAGGCATTGAGCGAGACCTTGGCATCGACCACAAGATGTTTATTCTGAGGCAGATAAATAATGACATCGGGTCGCTTGCGTCCGTCTTCAGTATTAAAACTCACCTCTCGTTTAAAGTCGGCCCCCTCCCGCAAGCCCGAGCGGTCCAGCACATTGCCCAGAATCAATTCTCCCCAGTTACCCTGTTTTTTGGCCTGGCCTTTAAGCGCAGTGGCCAGATCGTGCGCCTCTGCCGTCATTTTCAGATTCAGGTCTTTCAGTTGAGAGAGCTCGGCCTTGAGTGTGGCTTGCTGAGCGGTATCCTGATTATGAATTTCTTCAACCTTGGATTTGAATTCAGCAATACGCTCTTTCAGTGGATGCAGCAACTGACCAATGTTTGTCTGGTTCTGTTCAGTAAAACGTTTGGATTTTTCCTCGAGAATATCGTTTGCCAGGCTTTTAAACTGGTTTGAAAGTGCCTCTTTCGCGTCGGTGAGAATCGCCAGATTATCTTTAGCTTTTGACATTTCAGCACTTAATCTGGTGTTGACGTGCGCAAGTTCAGCGTGCAGCTGACTGACGTCTGCTTCGGACTTTTCCCGCTGTGTTTTTTCAGCCTGCCAGTCAATTCGGGTCTGCATCAGCGACTCACGCTCAGCTTTAATTTCGGCCTGCAAGCCACTGGCCGTCTCGCGCAATTCACCCGATTGCTGACGCGCCTGGATCAGATCCTGTTCCAGCATATGTACTTTCTGCTCAAGCACAGGAATCCGACTTGCACGCTCACGCTCGATTGCCAGCTCGACTGCCAGCTCCAGACTGCCCTGCTCTCGCGCGGCACGCACACGTCCTCGCATGCTCAGCCAGGCAACCAGACCTCCCAACGCGATCCCGATAACAACTGCGACAATATAAAAGCTTTCGATATTCAAAGTTCAACCCTGGTGAATGGATGCACCGACCTGTATCAGGCAGGAAACTGATCCGGAATATACTGCTGGCTGCAGTCAGATTCAGACTGAATATTAATCCCCATCCCCTTTAAAGGACACTCAAGTGAGCGAACTCCAAAAAATTGACCACACCATTGGTACGGGCGCCGAAGCCGTGACTGGTTCTGACGTATCTGTCCATTACACCGGATGGTTGTTTGATGCAGCGGCACCTGAACAAAAAGGTACAAAATTTGACAGTTCAAAAGATCGCGGTCAACTGTTCAGCTTCCCACTGGGTGCTGGCCATGTCATTCGCGGCTGGGATGAAGGCGTGGCAGGCATGAAGGTTGGTGGTGCACGCACTCTGATTATCCCCTCAGAAATGGGCTATGGCGAACGCGGTGCGGGCGGTGTGATTCCTCCCAACGCAACGCTTGTATTCGAAGTCGAACTGCATGGCATCGAATAAATCCAGAGTATTTTGCTGAAGCACTGCTGGCGGTTTAAGCAGTGAATGTGCTTCGTTGATCTGAATGGGGCCACGATTTTGATCGTGGCCTTTTTCTATTCGGCACAACAATGGTCATATCCTGCCCGCCTCATTGGGTCACTGTCAGAACATATCAACGTAAAAAATAGGCCAGCTTGATAATGATAATGATTCGCATTACAATTGATAATCATTCTGACAGACGTTGTGCTGTTTCAGTAGCGAGGTGCTCAGGCATCTTGGCAGTGAGCCTCACGTTTTATTCGACACACGGAGAGAGGGTTGATTCGGATCAAAAATCATGCAATGCCCCGCAACGCACACCACATCGCAAATCTTTCCGCATCACGCAACACGCCCGGTATTTACCTGAGCAGCATGAGCGCCGTCATACTGCTCCATGGACTCGTTTTGTGGGCGACGCTCCACACTTCCGAAGTCAAGAGTGCCATCGCCTCTGAGGCGAACATGTTGACGGCAGTCTTGATCTCGAGTCCTTCTTCCATGACTCAGCAGCAACGCGTCGTCACCGAATCACGTCCTCCGGTTGTAGCCTTCGAACCTGAAATTATTCCGCAGCGCACTCCAGAACCTGTGCCAGAACCTGCTCTGGCAACGCGCCCCAGCAATAAGGTCCATCAGGCCGCACACGTACCGGCAAAAGCATCTGCACGCACTCCGCCACCCGCCCCTAAAAACCCACCTGCCCGAGCAAGCAATCAGTCCTCACACTCTCAGTATGCCGCATTGTCAACCAATGACCTCCCTGCTTCACATTCCGAGATGAAATTACAGGCACCAGGTCACGCCAACGCACGCGCACGGGCACCCGTGATGCAGGCGGGACATCACTGCCCAAAACCTGAATATCCAAAGATCTCGCGTCGACTTATGGAACAAGGCGTCGTGACCTTGAGATTTCTTCTCAGCCACGATGGTGAAGTGCTGCAAAGCGAAATCGAACAAACGTCCGGCTTCAGTCGCCTTGACATTGCGGCCCGCAATGCGCTTGGCAGATGTCAGTTCAGATCATCAGCAAGTGATCGCTCTGCAAAACCCGTCTGGGCCCTGATCCATTATTCCTGGCAACTTAAATAAGGGGCATGACCCCGCTTCTAAAGATGATCAAAAATCGAACTGTATGCATCATGATGTCGTTTATCGCAGGACTAGTCATACCTGACTGCCGGGCAGAGAACTTACTCCAAACAAATCCCTACGGTATGAACGCAATCTGGGAACAAGGTGACTGGGTTGCAAAAACCACGCTGCTCGTTCTTATGGCAATGAGCATGGCAAGCTGGTTCACCATCGTGACACAGTTATACAAACAACACCGAATGATGCGAGCCTCCCGATTGACGCGTACAACATTCTGGTGCGCAGAGAGCGTCAATCAGGGCGCGCAGGCACTCGCAGCTGGCAGTCCCTTTCGCCTGATTGCTGAAAAAGGAATCGAAGGAGCCAATCAGCATGATGGACTCTCAGCATCCATAGATTTCAACAGCTGGGTAATGATGAGTATTCAGCGTGCAATGGGGCAGGTGCAAAATCGTATGCATGATGGGCTTGCACTACTGGCAACAGTTGGCTCAACGGCTCCGTTCGTTGGACTATTTGGCACAGTGTGGGGCATTTATCATGCACTGGTCAAAATTGGTACCTCAGGTCAGGCCAGCATCGACAAAGTTGCAGGTCCAGTTGGAGAGTCACTGATCATGACGGCAATTGGCCTGGCAGTCGCTGTTCCTGCCGTGCTTGGATACAACTGGCTTGTTCGTCGCAATAAAACCGCGATGGAGAATATTCACGATTTTGGTGCAGACCTGCATGCTGTACTACTGGCCTCTGGTAAAAAATAATTACAGGGGTTCAACCATGGCAGTACTCATGCACACATACGATCGCGCAGAGGATCTGCACACCGCGATCAATACGACGCCACTTGTAGATGTGATGATGGTCTTGTTGATTATTTTTTTAATCACAATGCCTGCGATCACAACATCCCTGATTATCGATCTTCCAGATGAGCGTCAACAAATCAATGAAATTAAACCTGAACACATATTATTGAGCATCGATCTGCAGGGGAACATTTATTTGTTTGATCGGCGCATAACAGATAAAGAAGATCTAAGACAAAAAATACACGTACTTTCTAATCAGGAGCCGCCGCCTTCAGTGCAGATTTTTGCAGATGCGGCAACAAAGTTTGAATCTATTGGAATGGTATTGCAGATGTTAAAAAGTGCGGGGCTCACTATCGTACATTTTGTCACCGAACCAGAGTCTGACTCCTCATCATGAAACTTTCGACATCTTTTTGGTCTCATCACCCTGAGCCAGAACACATGATGGAAATCAATACAACGCCATTGATTGACATCATGCTCGTTCTCCTGATCATGTTAATTATTACGATTCAGCAGCCACTTCACTCGGTCAAACTTGCTCTCCCACAAAACACCCTTCCCGCTCATCAAGCGCGACCAGTCTTGATCCGAATAGAAGTCGACCAGCACAACACGGTCAGTGTGGATGGAGCACCCATGCCTAACACCATCGCGACCGATCAAGCATTCCTTGAAATTGCAAAAAAATCGCCACAGCCGGAATTACACCTTCAGGTACATCCGCTTGCGCGTTACGACACAATGCTCAAGCTACTTGCACAGTCGCAACGTCATGGTTTACATAAATTGGGGATTTTAGAAAACCTTCCGATTTCTGATGAGTAAAATGCATACTTGGATATGGCAGCGCTACATCATTCAAAGCCACATCATTCAAAGCAATTCTGGCATGTTTATTGCTTATAAAATTTACTTTTAAATCAATCGCAGATATTTTCCAAGTTTTACAAACTCCCAAAATATTGGAGCAATTACATGTTTTTACAAATTCGACGTCGTGCCATCATTGCAGCCTGTACCCTGGGAATGAGTTTCGCAGCCCTAAGCGGTGCCCAGGCACAGAATGCTCTGGCTGACATCATGGCAGCCAAAGTCATCAAGATTGGCATTCCTACAGACTTTCCTCCTTACGGTTTTGTCGGTCCAGACCTTCAACCACAAGGTCTGGATGTTGAAATGGGCAAATATATTGGTGAAAAACTTGGACTCAAAGTCGAACTGATCCCTGTCACATCCCCCAACCGCATCCCCTACCTCCAGACAAAACGTGCAGATCTGATCATTTCAACACTTGGCAAAAGCCCTGAGCGTGAAAAAGTCATTGATTTCACCGCTGCATACGCACCGTTCTTCAGTGCAGTCTATGGACCTAAAACCCTTTCAATCAAAAGCTTTGCTGATCTGTCAGGCAAATCAGTCAGCGTGACACGTGGTGCCTTTGAAGATACAGATGTCACCAAAATGGCACCGCCAGATACAGACATTAAGCGTTTTGAAGACAACAACGCGACCGTATCAGCATTTGTGTCCGGTCAGGCGAACCTGATTGCAACCGGAGCTCCTGTTGCCGAAAGCATGATGCAGCGCAACCCACAACTGGGCACGGAATACAAACTCCTGACAAGGCTGAGTGGTTGTTACATTGGGGTGCCAAAGGGTGAAGATGCCTTACGTACCAAAATCAACGAAATCATTGCTACCGGGATCCAGAATGGTGATCTCGAAAAGCTATCTCAAAAATGGCTAAAGCGTGGATTAGGCGACTTGCCTGGTTAATGTTTATCCCGAGTGACAAAAAGTCACTCAGGAGCGACAAAAGCTCGCACTTAATCACTCAATCTCTGGAAAATTCTCAAATTCATGAGAATTCCCCGTGGCTAGCGTCTACAATTGGCGCCAGCCACGTGTCTAAAATCTCAGCAACAGGCTGGGATTTTTTCTTTTTACACTGGGGATTCCTTTACATATTGCCGAGCATTCACGATGACCGACTTGGATCAAGATAATCAGATCAATATTTTCCGATTCCTCCCGTGGATTGGTTTGTTATTTGTAATCGGTATGCTTGCAGCAGTCATTCTGAACATTCCTCCCAGAAGCATCACAATTGAGGGCGGACCCAAGGGCGGTTTTTTTGATACGACTGCTTTGTTCCTGAAAGAAAAGCTAAAAGAAGACGGCATTACTGTCAACGTCATCAATAACGAACAAACACTAAAAATCATCCAGAACGTTGACGATACGAAGTCGAATGTTGACATAGGCTTTATTGCGCATGAAGTTCCTCCCAACAAGTACAAAAATATTATGTCGCTGGGCTCCATCACCATGGACCCTCTTTTTATCTATCTCAGGCCCGGACTGAACATTTCCTCACCAAAAGAGTTTGTCGGTTTAAGGCTGGGTATCAGTCCTGTGAATACAGGCGCGAGAATTGTCACAGACGCAATACTTGATTTATACGACATCGATGGCAGCAAAGCCACTTTTGTGCCGTTGTCCTTAATGGATATGGCTGCTGCGATTGAAAAAGGCTCCATTGATGTAGCGTTTTTTTTACAACCCACGAACAATAAAGTAGTTGCACGCCTGGGAGAGTCAGGCACCGTCAAGTTAATGTCACTGGATCGCGTTGAAGCCATCACAAAAAAATACGGCTATTTGCACCACCTGACCATCGAGCCTGGTGCATTCAGTCTGGAAAAAGACTTGCCCGAGACTTCAATTGAAATGCTGGGTGTGCCTGTCACCGTGATTGCAAAAGACACTATGCACCCTGCCATTGTCACTGCTGTCAGCCTGGCCCTCAAGGACGCGTTTAGAGCACCCACACTTGTGACCAAGCGTGGTGCATTTCCGACCATGGATTATGAACGCGATCTCGATATCGACCAGGATGCTGAAAAAATCTACAAAAACGGAACCGGCTATATCCCACCTCTTTATAAAGTACTGAACTTCTGGGTAGCTGGAGTCCTCGACAAAATTCTCTTGCTGTTGAGCTTTTTATTGAGCGCCTCAATCGTATTCAGTTTTATTGGGTTCCCCTCGCCGTATCACATCTGGACGAACAGCGCCTCTGAACGATATCTGGTCACACTTGAATCTCTGTACAAAAAAGCGCAAAAACAACCGCTGACAGATAAAGAACTCGAAAGAATCAAAAAAATACGTGCCTATTTTGATGAGGGCAACCATGCCAGCATCAAGGCCACAAAATTAATTACACACATCACATCCAGACAAGCTGAAATATCTACTTCGAAGAAAAGAAAATCAGCTTAATCAGATGGACTGTATCAATAACTTCTAGACTGAAAAATGAAAATTCTGTTTTGTACTAAAAATGATATTTTCGGTGCCACGATTCTGAACTTCATTTTGCCCAGACTTGCCCACCATCAAGTGAGAGTTTTACTCTCAGACAAGACACGGTCAGAAGAAAACAAAGTACCAGAACTCGTCGAAGAAAAATTTTTGGAACGGGATTTTCCTCTGAATGTTCTTTTTCCATTCATTGATGCAGCAGCCCCCATCACTGGACCGCTGCTGACATTTGAAGGCTGCGCACAAAAGTACGGAGTTGATATCCAGACAACGGTCAATATCAATGAACTCAAAAGCGAACAGATGATTGCCAACTGGGCACCTGACGTGATTGTGTCGGCACGATTCAGCCTGATTTTCAAAAAAAATATCGAAGCCATCCCTCGTCACGGTATCTTTAATATTCACCCGGGTGCCTTGCCTGGCTATGCGGGATTGTGTGCTCCGCTCAGGGGACTGCTCAATGCCGACAGTCAATTAGGCTGCACACTGCACAAAGTGGATATGGGTATAGACACCGGCCCCATCCACTCTGTTTCCTATATGCCAGCATCACCTGAAAAATCAGTTTTCAGCCATATTTCAAACCTGTATGAAATGGGACTGACCCGGCTCATTGATTTGCTCAGGGAAATTGACTCTGGCCACCCACCTGTTCTGCAGCATCAGGATCCCGCAGACTTCAGATACTACCGCCTGCCTGGTGAGGAAGTTTTTGCAGAGCTTGCACAAAAAAATATCAAACCCGTTGCCTTTGATATTTACAGTCAGTTAGTTAAAAAGTTCTGTCCTGAAACCTTGTTGACGCAGATCGCCGCGTTATTGAATCCTGCAGCCCTGGCTCAACTCACAGACTCTATCCATACCCATGGTATTGATGGCGCAGTCGGACACTACCGTGATGCGATTCATGCAGAGCTCAGCCTTAGTGAACAATCTCAGCCACTTTCAGCACTCTGATTGGCGGATAGTTCTTTAGTTCTGTTGCAACGCGCATGTTCACCACAAGTGAGAAGCCTGGTGGTGCAACAATCGGAATATCCTTGGGACTGGCTTTTTTGGTCAGAATGAGTTCAGCCTTGGAAGCCGTCAGTTGCCCGACTGTGTAATAGTGGTTCACCACACCGAACAATGCATCGGCTTCTTGCACAACAGACTCTGATGTCGCAAGTACCGGCAAATGAAGATCCACGGCAGTCCGTGTGATCACAGCACGATTCAAAAGCAAAAAAGTATCAGGAGCAAAGTAGAGAAAATCAATCTTTTCTTTTGCAAGAGACTGAACGATGCCTGGCAGGCTCGATGCATCAGGCTTACCTGCCTGATCCAGCGGAACGACACGCTCGATCAATTCAAAACCGTATTTTTTTTGTGCGGCGCGCAGCTCATCCAGTACGACCTGAGAATTATTTTCAAGTGGATTTAGAATAAAGCCCACACGCTTGAAAGGCATATACAGTCTGGCAACATTTAGCTGCGTATCAACAGGAACAATATAAAGCGTTCCGCTGGCATTGCGCCCCGGAGAGGAGAGGCTTTTTACCAGGCCGGAACCAACAGGCGTTGAGGCAATCATGAACAGTGCCGGGATATCCGTCACATATTTAGCCGGATTGGGATGATCAATCGTACCCAGCATTTCGAGAGAAACAGAAGTGCCCCACGTCACGAGGAGATCGGGCTTGCTGGCTTTAACCCTGGCGATAAAACCCGGTATCTTTTTGATGTCTGTCTGTACGTCAAGAATCTCAATCTCAACAGGAATCTTGCGATCCACCCAGTAATCTTTAAAACCCTGACAGGCCTGCTCACATCCTCGATAAACCACCATCGTGATGCGAAAGGGTTTGACGTCTGCGGCCTGGACAACAGAAAAGGGACCGGCAACCAGGAAACATTGCAACGCCAGGCGTAAACCAATAAAAAATTTAACCATGTGCAAGTACCCGACTTGTTGAGGATCGCAGCAACTGCACAGTACCTAATCCAAGAATTAAGACAATCATGCCGATCACAGCCGTCGCATCACGATAGCCAAGTGATGCAGACAAAACAGCAGCCAGTACTGCCCCCAGAATCCCACCAACGCGTTCAAAAGTACGGGCCAGTGCCAATGCCCTGGAGGCCGGCACTCCAGGCATTTCACGTTTAACAATATCGAGCAGCACGGTCATCATCGGGGTGAGCAACATGCTTTGTCCGAGACCAAAGCAGAGGATGACTCCAGCAAGTGCCAGAGGTGAGTTTAACCAGAGCATCAACAATCCGCCCGCACCACTGAGTAAAGCACCTGCCACAACAAGACAGGTTTTGGCATACAAACCGGGATCGAGGCGGCTGATCATTGCATTCCCCAGGGAAAGCAAGATGTAGTAAAGAATGAAGAACTGACCAATACTGGCCTGTGACAACTCATATTGCTGCAACAGTAATGGGGTAATGTAAAAAAGCATGCCCGCCATCATCAGCTTGCCAGGCAATACGCCGCAAACCATAGAGAGCAGAACATGACGATTCTTCAATAATGCCCCAAAACCGGAAATGCCACCGGCACTTTTATTAGTACTCTCCTCGGACATCGGCTGGGGAGGCATGATGACTTTGCTAAAAAACAGCCAGGACAACACGGCCATCAACGCAGCAAACAGCAAGGCAACAGGCTTGCCAAACATATCTGCGATGACCGCACCAACCGGAGCACCGCAGATGCATGCCGCAGTCACTGCAGCCACAAAAATAGAAAGTGCGCGCATGTTCCCCTGATCATTTGCCGCAGTGCGTGCGATATATACCTGACAGGCGATAGTGGCCACCGCATAACCAAAGGCACTGATGGAGCGCCAGACCACAAGTTCCCAGACAGAATGCGAGAAGGCCAGACCACAGAGGCTGATCGTTGAAATCAGCACACTGAATCCAAAAGCCTTACGCAAGCCGAGTCGTTCAACCAGTCCGCTCCCAAACAACGTGCCAATACCAGCGACAAGCATGTACGCCATGATCGGGGCACTGATCGCCAAGTCTGCACTGAAGCGAGACGTGGGATCGACCATTTCTTTGACATACAGGGTAAAGAAAGAGCGCAAAAGCTCCTCGGAGAACACAAAAAGAAATAGTGCTGTACGCACGTCGCGCGCCTGTGGCTGGTACCACGCCTGAGTCGTCTGCTTAACAAGCTCACTTTCAGAAAATTGCTTGCGATACTGGGCAATTTTTGCATTCGAGCTACTCAGTAGCTCAGAAAACGGACCGTTCTCGGAGTGATGAAGATCGCGTTCAATCTGTCCTGACTGGATTCCCCGGATCATTGCACGCCAGGTATCAAACGGGCGAATGAGCCAGCGAACCATAAAAAACAAAGCGATCTCCAGTCCGGCGATCAGTGCGACGATCGATACAACCAGGGCATCACCGAGAATGACCTGGAGTTTTTCCTGAATGTAAGAAGCTCTCACGGCAACGATCACGTGTGGGGCATTGTCGCTGGCCTCAATTTCCTGCAAGACGACATCTTCGGGATGAGCGGTCGAAAAATTCGATCGTAATTTTGCATATTCCCTCGAACCCTCCCGCTGAACCTTGATAAAGGCGATTTCTGGATTTTCATCCAGTGTGTCGGCGAGGTAGTCCTCCATGCCAACAAGTGACTCATAAGGAATCCCTAATTTGACAGCATCTTCTACAGTGGTGCGCACTGAAGTTGCAATGACACTGGATTTTGCAAGAACCTGGGGTAGCAGAATTTTTTCGAAATGCGATAGCGTCAGCCAGGTCAGTAAGGCAACTGCACAGATACTGCAAACGAGAAAAACTGCATAGGACTTTTGCGCAAGCAAGCGCTCAACACTACTTTTGAGTGGCGGGTTTGACTGGAGCTTCATTCGCTGCTTTTTTGTTTGAGTAACGCGCTGGAATTCGCAACCTGGGAGGCGAGCTCGCAGATTTCGCTACGACGCCCCCCTACTCGCACCAGAGTCTCTCCTCGCAAAATTGCGCTGGCAGAACGAATCAACCGGTCGAGATTCAAGAAAAGGTAGAGCAGAATCGGAGCAAGCAATAGCACCGTGGCCAGACACAGCACAAACCAGAACTGAAAAAGATGGGTACGTGCATCGGAGAGCAAGGTCTTGGCTGCAGAGTTATCTACCCTCAGGACGAGATCTGCCACCACATGACCAATCGGGTCCTTGATCGACAGGACCTGTACAAAACCAGTGGCATGAGCGGGATCGAACCACATATCTTTGCGAGACCGGCGGTGCGCCTCCAGTACCCGGAGGGTGTCGGCCTCAGTCGGAGCAGACCCAGCTTCCCAGTAAACTTTACCTGAGTCGGACTGCTCATCAACCAACTGTACAGACTGGATATCAGGGTATTTTTCAATCGCACTTTCTAGCATGGACTTTAACTGGGCATTGCTCTGAATTGGTAAACCCAGGGCCAGAGATCGCTCGACAGCGCCTTTCAGGGACTGTGCGGAAACACTGATCCGCGAAGAGTTGACCTCAAAAAGTAGCGTTTGAAAACGATAAAACTGAAGCACTGCAAGCAGGCTGAGTAAGAAAAACAGGATTCCCACGACAACGGAAGCCATTTTAAGCTTTTGGAACATGATGTTCAGGGTACTTTTTAAATTCAATCATCTATGCAGCGAGGCATTGATTCTAATCGTTAGCGTGGGTGTGCGCTAGACTAGAGGGCTATTTGAAATGATTATTGATACCTGACTGGAACACCCCCATGGACTTACCTTCACATCAACTGAGCATGACGGTGTTGATGACCCCGGATATGGCAAACTTTTCCGGCAAAGTACATGGCGGATCCATCCTTAAACTGCTGGACCAGGTTGCCTATGCCTGCGCGAGTCGCTACGCGGGCAGATATGTGGTCACCATGAGCGTGGACCAAGTGACATTTCGACAACCTATTCATGTAGGCGAACTTGTCACATTTATGGCCTGCATCAACTTCACCGGCAACTCCTCAATGGAAGTCGGCATCAAGGTGATTGCCGAGGACATCCGCAACAAGATCGTCCGCCACGTAAACAGTTGTTTTTTCACCATGATCGCAGTCGATGATGAAGGCAAACCGGTCAAAGTCCCGATGCTGATTCCAGCTTCTGCTGATGAACGCCGCCGCTTCGCAGATGCAGAAAGCCGAAGGGCCGGGCGACGCGAACAGGAAAAGAAGATTTAAATACAAAAAAAAGGGGATGACAATTGACTCAGAAACTCACCAGCCAAAGGTATTTTGGCTGGAATATCGTCGCAGCATCTGCCCTGCTAACCCTGCTTACAGTCGGGATGAGAATGGGCATAGGCCCATTTTTTCTTCCAATGGCTCACGACCTCGGCTTTAGCCGGAGCCTGCTTGCAGGAATCATTTCGATTGGCATGTTGTTCTACGGCCTGGGCATGCCACTTGCCGGCTGGCTGGTCGCAAAACACGGCACAAAATTTGTCCTTCTGACCGGTACGGTGATTGTGATTATTTCAGTCATCTGGACGATCAATTCCCGAACTCCGCTCACTTTTCTGCTCTCTTTTGGCATCCTCATGTCAGTTGGACTGGCCTTCACGAGCCCGGTGGCACTGACTCCGCTCATTACACGCTGGTTCACACGCCAGCGGGGAATGGCACTATTTTTCCTGTCGACCGGATCGATGGCGGGCATTGCGGTCATGACACCAGTGCTGACGTTTGCCATTCAATCAATTGGCTGGCAATCCACGCTTCTCTGGTTCGCCGGAGTCTTTGCAGTCGTCACGGTGCCCGTTGCATTGTTCGTGATGCGCGAAAACGCTCCACCGGGCGCTGATCTGCTGCCTGGTGCAGTCAACAGTGTTTCGTCTCGTCCTGGGGCAATTCTGCCTGGCATGGCCTTTACACAGGCATTGCGCACCCTCCCGTTCTGGAAAATCTGTCTTGGATTATTTGCCTGTGGCTTCAGTATGAATCTGCTGGGTACGCATGGTATGCCCATGCTGATGGATCACGGCTTTGATGCAATGACGAGTTCAACGGGAATTGGACTGATCGGGCTGGTGGCGATTTTCAGCACAATGTTTCTTGGGCGTCTGGCTGACAGAATTCCCCGTCGCAACATTCTTGCTACGATTTACCTGATTCGCGGCCTGGGATTTTTTGCATTACTGGTCGTTGGCACCCACTTTGAACTCTATATTGCTGCGGCAATCGGTGGCATCGTATGGGCAGGCAGTATTGCAATGTCATCTGCCATACTTGCTGATATTTATGGCGTCAGACTGGTCGGCATTCTGTATGGCTGGGCGTATCTGTCTCATCAGATAGGCGCCATGATCAGCTCCTGGCTGGGTGGCTGGGGCTACGAAGCCTTTGGCACGCACTGGGTCGCATTCGGAATGGCAGGTATCCTTTTGTTTATCGCGGCGTCGGTATCCATGCGCCTTCCGCAAAAAGGCTACACACTGGTTCCAGCGACGTGAAGCGCCAGACATCCACAGACCTGTTTTTTTGAGGATTCCATGCAAACTGCCCTTTCGTATCTGGTTGCGGCACGTCACCAGGAAATCCACGAACTTGAGCAGCTCAACCGTACCTGCGAGCTTGTGCGGGCAGTCAGCGAACTTGTCCATCGCCTGCAAAACGAACGTGGTGTCTCCAATGTTTATCTGGCATCTGGAGGACAGCATGATGCTGCTCGCTTCGATGCACGGATTACCTCAAGTGAGCTGACGAAAGCGGACGTGCTCAAGTGGCTGGAGGGCATCCAGCCTGGGGAAGGACTGGCAGGCGGCTCGCGCTTGTTCACTCGCATTGCGATTGCCCTGAACGCACTTGAAGCACTGCCGCACATCCGCGAAAATATCCGCAAACGGGACGGCTCACCGCTCAAGTCCAGCGAGCGCTACACGCGCGTGATCGGATCACTGCTATCGCTTGTGTTTGAAGCCGCCGATGTAAGCGTTGAACCAAAAGTTGCACGCCTGCTGGTCGCCTTATTCAATCTGATGCAAGCAAAAGAATATGCCGGACAGGAGCGCGCCACAGGCGCAAGAGCCTTCGCTATCGGACAGGTCTGTGCCGGGGACCTGAAATCACTGACGGATCTGATTGATCTGCAGGAGCAGTGCTTTGCCCGGTTCGAAACATTTTGCTCACAGAGCGTCCTCAGCCAGTGGCAGGCGTTGCAGGCGACCATGCCGCTAGCAGACATCGAGCGTATGCGCAGAAAACTGATGGCAGCAAATATGCAGCTGGATTCTGCACTGAGCGAGACATGGTTTGAGACATGTTCGCAACGCATGGACGATATTCATCTCGTAGAAACCCATTTGACAACCGGTTTGCAACAAGCCTGTCAGCTGCGCATTGCCCAGACACAATCCGAGCTTGAGGATCAACAGGCTCTCTTGACCGACCTGTCAAACGCCAGGTCGATGGCCCCCTCCTGCGTCCTGGTCTCGGAGCTTGCGCAGGCACAGGGGCAGCCGGAACTTCTGGCGGGTCACGCAATGGGATCACGATTGACTGGAGCTATTTTTGATACGCTCCAGACCCAGACGCGTCACTTGCAGGCCGTGAGCGAAGAACTGATTTCTGTGCGGGCGGCGCTTGATGAGCGCAAACATATCGAGCGGGCGAAAGGCGTGCTGATGGCGCACCAGTCCCTGAGCGAAGAAGAAGCCTATAGATTGCTGCGTCAAAAAGCGATGAATCAAAATCTGCGTCTCGTTGATGTGGCGCAATCTGTTTTATCGATCGCAGAGTTTTTACCAAAACGCAGCTGACTCTAATTCCGACCACTCTCACACTCAGGCTATCCCATACGCGCCATGCGACACAGCACCAGCCAGGTGCGCCAGTTCGTGCGCACGCACCAAAGCAGTGCGTACCTCTATCGTTAACCGTTCCCGCTACCTGTGCTCAAACTCCCACTTACAGAGCCGCGCACACAGAAGAAACAGCGGCTCTGGCACACTTTTTGCTCTAGCCTGAGCAATGGCGGACCAAAGACGGTTCGTCAGCAAACGGGCTGATTGCCATTGTTTGATTGCTTCGGACAACGGCGTCCATTTTGGTTTTATAACCCTCGAATGGACTTCGATCATCATGAACATCCCTGATTCCGTCAATCGCCTTGCACAAACAGTCAATATTCAAGCCTCTCGCATGCCTGGCCAGGTTGCGCTGGTTGGTGCAGGCCCGGGAGACCCTGAGATGCTGACACTCAAGGCTGCCAAAGCAATCTCACAGGCGACCGTGCTGCTGATTGACGACCTGGTCAATGAAGAGGTGCTCATCCATGCTTCACCTCAGGCGCGCCTGATTCATGTGGGCAAACGTGGCGGTTGCGCCTCAACACCGCAAAACCTGATTCTGAAACTGATGGTCCAGGAAGCAAAAAAAGGAGAAGCTGTTGTTCGTCTCAAAGGCGGCGACCCCTTCATCTTTGGTCGGGGTGGAGAAGAAGTGGAGTACCTTCAGGCCGCCGGAATCACAGTCACTGTCATCAATGGCATTACCTCTGGTCTGGCGGCAGCTAGTGCGCTGAATATTCCACTGACACACCGCGATGCCGCGCACGGCGTGATATTTGTCACCGGTCATAACAAGCCAGGTGATGCGGGAATTAACTGGGCGGCATTGTCACGCAGCGCGTATCAGGCCAAGCTCACAATGGTGATCTACATGGGAGTGTCCAGTGCGAATTCAATCGCTGAAGGGCTCATGCAGGGTCTGCCCAGCAACACACCAGTCGCCATCGTGCAGAACGCCAGTCTGAGCACTCAGCGTCACGCAGTCTGCGAACTGAGACAGCTGGTCGCCACCCTCACCAGTGAGCAGCTGGCCAGTCCCTCGGTGATCATTGTTGGCAACGTCCTGTCAGGCATCGCCCAACTACAAATTCGTAAAGAAACGAGAGTCTCTGCTGCCGCCTGAACAGGTGGCATGAATTTTGCTTGGAAATAATGAAAGGCCAAAGCAACGATGCTTGGGCGATTGACCTGAATTAGGCTTTACGGACAACGGCGTCCGTCATTCTCGAGAATATCTCGGGGAATGACGGACGCCGTTTTTTTTGTTTACTGGACTCATCATGAAAAAACAGAAACTCGTGCTTGTCGGAAATGGAATGGCCGGAGTGCGGACCATCGAGGAGTTACTCAAACTCGCCCCTGACCTCTATGACATCACGATCTTTGGTGCTGAGCCACACGGCAACTACAACCGTATCATGCTCTCGCCTGTGCTGGCTGGAGAGATGACATTGCCTGAAATTATGCTCAATGATCTGGACTGGTATCGCGAGCACGGCATCACATTGCATGCTGGTAAAAAAGTCACCCAGATTGACCGGATACGGCGTCGTGTCATTGCAGACGATGGCACCGAGGCCGAATACGATCGCCTGTTGCTCGCGACGGGATCGACCCCGTTTATCCCACCGATTCCTGGCAACGACTTGCCGGGTGTGCTGGGCTACCGGGATATTGCAGACACCGAAGCAATGATCGATGCTGCAGCACGTTACAAGCACGCCGTGGTGATCGGCGCGGGACTGCTGGGACTGGAAGCTGCCAATGGTCTGATGCTGCGCGGCATGAGCGTCACCGTTGTTCATCTGGCCGACTGGATCATGGAGCGTCAACTCGATCGCGTAGCAGCCGATATGCTGCAAAGTTCACTTGAAGCCAAAGGGATGAGGTTCCTGCTCGGACGCAACACAGAAGCCTTGCTCTCAGGCGAAAATGGACGTGTGAACGCTGTACGCCTGAAGGATGGCATGCAGATGCCTGCTGATCTCGTTGTGATTGCAGCCGGCATCCGCCCTGCTTACGCCCTGGCTGAGTCAGCCGGCTTATTCTGCGGAACTGGCCGGGTGCGCGGCATCCATGTGTCCGATACTTTGCAAACAATTACCGATCCAAGCATCTATGCCCTGGGCGAATGCGCGGTTCACCGAGGGATCGCCTACGGACTGGTGGCGCCTCTGTTTGAGCAAGGCAAGGTATGCGCCAATCATCTGGCCAACTTCGGCATTGCGTATTACAAAGGCTCCGTTACTTCAACCAAACTCAAGGTCACAGGCATTGACGTGTTTTCTGCCGGCGATTTCAGCGGAGGTCCTGAGACAGAAGATATCCTTTTACACGACAAACAGGCTGGCCTCTACAAACGCATTGTCATCAAGAATGACCGTGTAATTGGTGCAGTCCTTTACGGCGACACAACGGATGGAGGCTGGCATTTCCAGTTAATGAAGGACGCTCAGGATATCCGCGAGATCCGCAGTCAGCTTTTGTTTGGCAACTCATTCGCCAATCAGCATCTGGGAGATGCGGGTCACAAAGGACAGAACCTGGCAGTCTCGATGGCAGACACCGCCGAGGTCTGTGGCTGCAACGGTGTGTGCAAGGGCACGATCGTCAAGTCGATCAAAGAGAATGGTCTCTTTACTCTGGATGAGGTCCGCAAGCACACCAAGGCCTCGTCATCATGTGGTTCGTGCACCGGACTGGTCGAACAAATCCTGGCATCCACGATTGGTGGTGCGTATACACCCACGGCACAAGATACCAAGCCGGTGTGCGCCTGCACGGAGCATTCGCATAAAGTCGTACGCGAAACCATCGTGGCGCGTCACCTGATCACAAAGGAAACCGTGTTTGAAGCACTGGGCTGGAAAACACCGAACGGATGCGAAAAGTGCCGCCCTGCGATCAACTATTACCTGCTTTCAAGCTTTCCACATGAAGCGATCGATGATCCACAGTCTCGCTACATCAATGAGCGTGCGCACGCCAATATCCAGAAAGACGGCACCTACTCAGTTGTGCCACGCATGTGGGGCGGGCTGACTACACCGTCCGAGCTGCGCGCGATTGCAGACGCTGCAGATAAATATCATGTCCCGACCGTCAAGGTGACGGGTGGTCAGCGGATTGACCTGCTTGGTATCAAAAAGGAAAATCTGCCTGCCATCTGGTCTGATCTCAATGCTGCCGGCATGGTCTCGGGCCACGCTTACGGCAAGTCCATCCGCACGGTCAAGACCTGCGTCGGTGCAGAGCACTGCCGTTTTGGCACGCAGCACTCCATGGACACCGGCATCATGCTCGAAAAGATGTTGTTCGATATGTACGCACCACACAAGGTCAAACTCGCAGTCTCAGGCTGTCCGCGCAACTGTGCGGAGTCTGGCATCAAGGATGTCGGCATTATCGGTGTTGACTCAGGCTTTGAAATTTACGTCGGTGGAAATGGCGGGATCAAAACAGAGGTTGCACAGTTTTTTTGCAAAGTCACGACCAACGAAGAGGTGATGGAGTTCAGTGGCGCCTTCTTGCAGCTTTACCGTGAAGAAGGCTGGTATCTGGAGCGGACTTCGCACTACCTGGAGCGAGTGGGTCTGAGCCACGTCAAAAATAAGGTACTTGAGGATACTGCAGGCCGCAAGGCACTGTATGAGCGTCTGATCGACTCACTAAAAAATGCCCGCGACCCCTGGGAGCTGGCCCGTGAAGAACAAGCGATCAAACAGTTCATCCCGATTCTGGTCGAAGCCTGAACTATCCCGAATGGAGCACATACATATGAGTAACTGGAAACTGATCTGCCCCTTGAACGATATCCCGCAGCTGGGTTCACGGGTCGTTCAACGCATCACTGGTGGCGACATTGCGATATTTCGCAATGCGCAGGACGAAGTCTTTGCACTGCACGACCACTGCCCCCATAAAAATGGCCCGTTGTCACAGGGCATTGTGCACGGACGCAAGGTCACCTGCCCGTTGCATAACTGGAACATCAGTCTGGAAGACGGCAAGGTCATCGCACCCGATGTGGGTTCGTGCGGAAAGTTTGAAGTCAAAGTTAAAGACGGCCAGGTGTTCCTGTCACTCTGAAAGCATCACGTTCCCACCATCTTTACTGAATACATACATTTTTAATTTTTTGAGGAATACGTCATGTCCTATCTCTTACCCTCCGAATTCGTCACCAAGATGGTCGATGCAGGCGAATCCAAAATTTACATGGCAACCAAGGATGCATTGATCCGTGCCTACATGGCAGGTGCCATCCTTGCGCTCGCGGCCGTCTTTGCAATCACCGCCACCGTGCAGACAGGCTCGCCACTGATCGGTGCGATTCTGTTCCCGGTCGGGTTCTGCATGCTGTATCTGCTGGGCTTCGATTTACTAACCGGTGTGTTCGTGCTGACGCCTCTGGCCTGGCTCGACAAACGACCAGGAGTGACCATCAAGGCTATTCTGAAAAACTGGGGTATTGTCTTTCTTGGCAATTTTCTGGGTGCCCTGACCGTTGCGTTCATGATGGCGTTTGTCTTTACCTACGGGTTTTCGATCGCCCCGAACGACATCGGCACGAAGATCGGCCACATTGGTGAAGCACGTACGCTGGGCTATGCACAGTACGGCATCATGGGATGGCTGACCATTTTTGTACGTGGCATGCTGTGCAACTGGATGGTTTCACTCGGTGTGGTCGGTGCGATGATTTCTACCACCGTGAGCGGCAAAGTGATCGCAATGTGGATGCCGATCATGCTGTTCTTTGCCATGACCTTTGAGCACTCGGTCGTGAACATGTTCCTGTTCCCCTCGGGACTGATGATGGGCGGCAACTTTTCGATCCTGGATTACTTTATCTGGAACGAGATTCCTGTTGTGCTGGGCAACCTGGTTGGAGGACTCGCCTTTACCGGTCTGACGCTCTACAGTACTCACATCAAGACAGGCCCCAAACGCGTCTTCAAGTAAGCTACTTTATGACCAGACAACTCCTCATCACAGCCGGACAATATTCTGACAAGGGCCGAAAAGAGACCAATCAGGATTTTCATGGGCTGTGCGTCCCGAAAGAACCGCAGCTGAGTTCCAAGGGCATTGTGATTGCGCTGGCCGATGGCATCAGTAGCAGTGAGGTGAGCCATGTTGCAAGTGAGTCTGCAGTCACAGGCTTTCTCGAGGATTACTATTCCACGTCTGACACCTGGTCCGTCAAGACTTCTGCAGAACGGGTCCTTGCAGCCACCAACTCCTGGCTGCATGCCCAGACACAACAAAGTGCACACCGCTATGACAAGGATCGGGGCTACGTCTGCACATTCACTGCCGTCGTGCTCAAGTCCTCAACCGCGCACATCTTCCATGTCGGTGACACGCGCGTCTACCGCCTGGGCGATACCAGCCTGGAGCAACTGACCGAGGATCATCGGGTCTGGGTCTCCTCTGACAAAAGCTATCTTGCACGCGCTCTGGGAATCGACAACCGGCTCAATATTGATTACCGCGCTGTACCGATCGAAATCGGTGATGTACTGCTACTTGCAACAGACGGCGTGTATGAATTTGTCGACGCCCCATTCATCTTAGCTACCATTCACGCCACAGGGCAAGACCTGGATCAGGCAGCCCGCACAATTGTCGAAGAAGCCTTTAACCGAGGCAGTGACGACAATCTGACGTTTCAGATCATCAGAGTCGATGAGTTACCCGATCCGGAATCGAGTGAAATGTACCGTCAGCTCTCGAGCCTGGCTTTGCCGCCACAACTTGAGGCCCGGATGGATTTCGATGGCTACACCATCATCCGCGAGGTCCGCATAGGCAGTCGCAGTCACATCTATCTGGCAGTCGATACAGAGACTGGCGAGCAAGTCATTCTGAAGACGCCGTCAATGGGGATGCGCGACGATCCAGCCTATCTCGAACGTTTTTTAATGGAAGAGTGGATTGCACGACGCATCAATAATGCGCATGTGCTCAAGCCCACTGCGGTCAACAGAAGGCGTCACTTTATTTATGTTGCGACCGAGTTTATTGAAGGACAGAGTCTGGCACAGTGGATGACAGACCACCCTGCACCTGATCTGGCAACGGTACGTGGCATCATCGAACAGATTGCAAAAGGGTTGCAGGCTTTTCACCGGCTTGAAATGCTGCATCAGGATCTCAAGCCGGACAACATCATGATTGACCGCAACGGCACGGTAAAAATCATCGATTTTGGTGCGACCCGGGTGGCTGGCATCATGGAGGTCGAGACTCCGATTGAGCAGATCAATCTGCTGGGAGCGGCTCAGTACGCAGCACCGGAATATTTTCTCGGTGAAAGCGGCTCATACCAGTCGGACTTGTTTTCACTTGGAGTCATCACATATCAAATGCTGTCATCGAAACTTCCCTACGGGGTGGATGTGCCAAAAACCAGTAGCAAAAAGACACAAAAAAAGCTCGCGTACCGGTCCCTGACTGACGTCAATCAAAAAATACCAGTCTGGATTGATGAGGCCATCCGCAAAGCCGTCCATCCCGATCCGACTGGGCGCTATCAGGAAGTCTCCGAGTTCCTGTACGATTTACAGCACCCGAATCCTGTATTTTTGAATAAGCGGGTGACCCCACTCATTGAACGCAACCCTGTTACTTTCTGGAAAACGGTTTCGTTTATGCTGGCGCTCGTGATTGTTGTCCTGGTAGGCTCACGCGCGCTGCTTAAGTAAGAGCGTCAGTGGGCGCCGCAATAAGCATGAGCCTCCACAGCAGGCATCAAGCCACAAACGCATACACAGTATAAAAGTGGCAGGCACTCCCCCCCAGAACAAACAGATGCCACATGCCGTGTCCATGACGCCAGGTTTCGTCGTGAGCATAAAAAATAATGCCCAGCGTATAGACGAGACCACCCGCAGCCAGCCAGATGAAGCCCTCCACGCTGAGTGAATGGACTAGCGGCACAATAGCAATCATGACCAGCCAGCCCATCAGCACATAGACCAGCAGGGAAAGCAGACGTTTGCCTTTGGCAAACCAGATTTCCTGAACGATTCCGAGGACTGCCAGCCCCCACACAGACCCAAATAAAGACCATCCCCAGGCACCGCGCAGCGTCACCAGTGTAAAAGGCGTATAGCTGCCCGCAATCAAGAGGTAAATCGCGCAATGATCAAACTTGCACCAGATTCTTTTGGCGCGGCCCTTGAGGCCATGATAAAGCGTTGAAGCCAGATATAAACCTGTGAGTGTCACGCCATAGACTGCAAAACTGACAATTTTCCATGGATCGCCGAGCATGGAGGCGAATACGACCAGCACTACGCTGCCGGTCAAGGCAAGGATGACACCCGCTAAATGAGTGAAGCCGTTGAAGCGCTCACCATAAACCATAGATTCTTTCTCCATTAAGGTTAAAGTGGACTACAGATCATGTGCACATACCTTGCGCTGCATCAACAACGGACATGATTCAGACAAGTATCCTCAGTCAATAACAATCACTTTAAAGGAGTGGATCAATGACTTACGAACAACTCCCGCTCGCCAGCCTCATGCATCACCATACCTTCGTGACTGAAATGAACAAGGTTCTTGAACATTGTGCGGCGTATCAAGTTGGTATGACCGTGCAGACCGATGGCAATGGTTACTGGCTTGAGCACAATGGCGAGCGGCTGACGAGCCCTGAAGCAGCAAGCATACTTGCTCAAGCTAGAATGTCCGTACTTTCAGTGGAAGAATAAAGAGGCAAACATGACTGCGATTGGAAACTTTCTCTGGTTCATTCTGGGTGGGGTCGTGATGGGTCTGGCCTGGTGGGTGGCTGGACTGATCTGCTTTCTGTCGATTATTGGTATTCCCTGGGGGAAAGCCTGCTTTGTGATCGGACAATTTGCCTTCTTTCCTTTTGGTAAAGAAGCCGTCAGCAGAAAACAACTGACCAATCAGGAAGACATCGGCACCGGTGCGCTTGGAATGATCGGCAACATTATCTGGTTTATCTTTGCAGGAGTGTGGCTGGCCATCGGACATATCCTGTGGGCACTCGCATGCTTTGTCACAATTATCGGCATTCCTTTCGGCATTCAGCATTTAAAACTTGCCGGAATCTCGCTTGCACCAATCGGAATGACCATTGTCGATCAGCGTGTCGCTCGAAAACTTTAAGAGCCATGTGCTGCATAAATGTCCCGAAACTGGTCAACGCACTGCTTAAAGGCATCCAGCACCATCGGATCAAAGTGTGCCGGGGAGGTCCTGCCATCGCCTTTTAAAATAATCTCTAATGTGTGCTCATGGGTAAAACCTGATTTGTAGGGTCTTATTGAACGCAACGCATCATATTGATCACAAACACTCATGATCCGTGCAGCGATTGGGATGGCTTCTCCCCGGACACCGGCAGGATATCCGCCTCCATCCCAACGCTCATGGTGATAACCAGCTATTTCAGCGCCCATCATGAGATACGGTGATGTTGTCCCATCCAGCATTTGTCTGCCAAGCTCTGCATGCGTTTTCATCACTTCCCACTCCTGCGCATCAAAAGAACTTGTTTTGCACAGGATACGATCTGGAATTGCAATTTTTCCAACGTCATGCAGCTGACTGGCAAACTCAATGCACCTGCAAAAATCATCATCCATCCCCATCGCTTGAGCCAATACACGAGCATAAAGACCAATGCGGGTGACATGTTCGCCGGTTTCTTCGTCCTTATAGGTCGCCGCACGTGTCAAGGTTGCAATTGCTTCCTGGTAACTCGAGATCAGCTGTGCAGAACGCTCAAATATTTCATTATCCAGAAAGTTATTCCGGTCAGTCATGGCATCCATTGCTACCTTGAGTTTTAACAGGTTGCGAATGCGCATCTGCAGCTCAATTCGGTCAAAAGGCTTGCTGACGAAATCTTCTGCCCCGGCTTGCAGCCCGCGAATTCGCGAGTCAGCATCATTTAAAGAGGTCAGCATGATAATGGGGATACATCGGGTCGCCTGATTTGACTTCAGGATACGCGCCACTTCAAAACCATCCATCTCGGGCATCACCAGATCAAGCAAAATAATATCGGGTGGCGTTAAGCGCACCACATCAAGTGCTTGCTTTCCACTTGAAGCAAGCAGACATTCATGTCCCTGTAGCGAAAGCAAAGCAGTCAGAAGCCTGCGATTCCTTTCATCATCGTCAATAATTAATATTTTTCCCAGAATAGTGAATGGCTTCACTGGACGCGACCTGAACAGGCATCATCAAAGAGTTGACTGACAACCTTCAAAAAATTCTTATATTGAATAGGCTTTTCGTAGTAGCCATCGAATCCTTCAGCCAGCATTCTTTGCGCATCCCCTTTCATGGCTAGCGCAGTCAATGCAAAGACCCTGAGAGCCGCTGTACGCGAATCAGCGCGCAACTGTTTTAAGGCGGCAATACCGTCCACAACGGGCATCTGTACATCCATAAAAATGACATCAGGCTGCTGCTGGAGCGCAAGGGTCACACCATCCGCCGCGCAATTTGCTCCCAGCACTTCGTAGTTTCCATGCTCCAGCACGGTTATCAGCAACTTGAGGTTTCTGCGATCAGCGTCTACAACTAAAATCTTTCTCATACCGAACAAACGACCTCAGCAAGTGTCTGGATCGCAGCCACTTGGGGCGCAGTTTCCGGGATCTGACCGACCTCTCTGTAAGGCAGCCATACATAAAACGTACTGCCGACCCCGACGTGGCTGCTCACACCAACCATACCTTCAAACAATTCAGCAAAACGTCGAACAAGTGACAGCCCAAGTCCGGTACCAGACTCACGTGTTGAGGCAGAGCTATTGATCTGTACGAAGGGTTCAAACAGTCTTTGCATATTGGTTTGGGAAATACCAACCCCCGTATCTTCGACCAAAATTTGTAGAAACTCATTGGTATCCGAAGCCAGGTGTCCCCAAAATCGGACGGGCATCGACGCATGTGTCGGAATGTCGGCGCGCTTACAGCGCGAAGCACGCAGCGACACCTGCCCACTGTCTGGTGTGAAATTGACTGCGTTGGAAAGCAAGTTATAAACAATCTGTTTAAGCTTTCGCTGATCCGCATGGGCGAACCCCAAGGACGGATCAAAACTGGTACGAATCTGAATATTACGGGTAAAGGCTTTCTCCTGCACCATTCGAATGCTCGACTGAAAAAGCTTCAACAAATTAACTTCTTCAATTTGGATTTCGCACTTTCCAGCTTCAACTTTTGACAAATCCAGAATGTCATTAATCAGCGACAACAGATGTTGACTCGCCTCATAAATATCATTACAAAAATCGAACTGTTTGGGATGAAGCGTACCGACCACACCATCTTTGAGTAACTCAGAAAATCCAATGATTGCGTTAAGAGGCGTACGCAGCTCATGAGACATACTCGCCAAAAAATCCGACTTGGCCAGGCTGGCTGCTTCTAGCTGCTTTGTTCGCTCATGGATCCGTTCTTCCAGCTTTGCGTTGGTTTCGTTTAACGCAGCTTCAATTTTATTGTGCTCGCTCATGTCAATCACGGACGCGATCGCATGTGAACCTGCCGCGCCGTTATCAAGCATGTCGAGTTGGAAAATGTGAGCAGTCATCTTGCAAGATCAATCCTAATCTGGCTAACGAGGAGAGTGAATCTGAATGCAACTCAGTCAAAGCAACGTTAAGACAAACTTTAAACGACAGCCCCCCTTGTAAAAGCCAGATAAAGCCCCTATTCAGGCGCCTGTTCTCAGGCAAACACTGCCCGAGGTATTCCCTTACAACATCTCTGGCATTTGAAGTATTGATATTTTTTATGATGTGTGACTTCTCAACTTATTGTCAACAGAGCAGATTTTATTTTTACTATTGAATGTTGATTTTTCGTGTCTGAATGAGGCTTTTCCAACGTTCGGATTCTTCCTGTTGGTAGGCCACAAACTCTTCGGGAGTGTTGGCAACGACTTCAAAACCGATTTCGATGAATTGCTGTTTAACTTTTGCATCGTTCAGCGCAGAGACAAGAGAGCGATGAATCTTTGTCTTGATATCTGCAGGCAGCCCCTTGGGTGCAACAACTGCCTGCCATGAGTAAATCGTCATATCCGAAATCCCTGCCTCAGCCAAGGTCGGCACGTTGGGCAGCAAAGGCGATCTCTTGTCGCTGGTGATGGCCAACGCACGCATTTTTCCACCATTGATATATTGAATCACCGCATTGATGTTTGCAAACATTGCATCGAGTTGCGAACCCATCAAATCAATCATTGCCGGAGCGCCTCCCTTATAGGGAATATGCAAGCCCGCAGTATCTGTTTGCAAAAACAGAATTTCGGCAGTCAGATGATCCGATGAGCCATTGCCTGCTGAGCCAAACGTGATTTTTCCGGGCTTGGCCTTCATTGCTGCCACAACATCCGCAACGGTCCTGAAAGGCGAAGATTCAGGCACAACCAGGACGTTTGGTGAGCGCAGGCCAACGGTCAGATAATCAAAATCTGTTGCAGTGTTGTATGGCACTGCGCTCATGAGGTGCGGCACGATGACCAGCGGCCCAAGAGAAGTCACCAGTAAAGTATAGCCATCTGGTGCGGCACGTCTCACATAATTTGCCCCAATTGTTCCCGTTGCCCCAGCCTTGTTTTCTACTACGACAGACTGGCCCCACTCCTGCTGAAGCATGGGTGACAGTGCACGCGCCATTTGATCTGTTGAACCACCCGGCGGAAAAGGCACAATCAGTGAAACGGCCCTGTCTGGCCAGGCCAGAACATTTGTGAAACAAAATATTGAGGCAATCAGTACAAATAATGAAATAATTTTTTTCATGATGGTGTTTGAGTCAGTCAAAATATTTTTAAAAACAGATACTGAAGGGCTTAAAGATGCGGCGGGGCTTGAATTACTCAGGCTGGATGCCTGCCTGCCTGATGATGCGTCCCCAGCGATCAAGTTCTCTCAGCTGAAAACTTGCCAGCTCATCGGGCGAAGTGACAGCAACGTCCATACCGTTCTGTTGGGCAAAGTTACGCAGTGGCTCTGTCGCCATGGCGCTACGCGCGATTTCATTCAGACGGGCAATAATCGGCGACGGCGTCCCTGCTGGCGCATACAGGGCGTTCCAGTGATTGGCTTCGTAACCTGGCAAACCTGATTCGGCGATAGTAGGCACCTCTGGCACCAGGGCTGAGCGAGTCGGACTACTGACACCCAGGGCACGCAACTTGCCGGCCCTGACCTGAGGCAGACTGGTCGTCAGATCCACGATCATCATGTCGGTCTGGCCTGCAACCAGCCCCATTACTGCGGGAGGATTGGCTTTATAAGGCACATAATTCAACTCAGTTCCGCTCATGGACTGGAATAATTCAGCTGCGACACGTGCAGAAGAACTGCCAGAACCAAAGCTCAGCTTGCCGGGTTCCTTTTTGGCGAGCATCACGAATTCACTCACCGTACGAGCGCTCAATGAAGGATTCACCACCATCAGCATGAAGCCTTGCACCAAACGCCCGACCGGAGCAAAGTCTTTGATCGGGTCATAAGGCAACTGCTTGAGTAGATGCGGATTGGCAGCCTGGGTCGTATTGGTCGTGATGAACAAGGTGTACCCATCTGGTGTCGCACGCGCGACCGCCTGGGCGGCGATGCCGCCAAACGCACCTGCCCTGTTATCCACAATAACAGTCTGCCCCGTCATTTTTGTGATCTCAAAACCAAGCGCCCGGGCAAGACCATCTGTGGTGCTGCCAGGCGTCGAACCAACAATGATAGTGATCGGTCGTGACGGGAATGACTGCGCATGCGCAGCTCCGGATAGCGCAACTGTCGAACTGACCACGGCAACCACTGAACAGAACGTTTTGACTGCAAGAATATTGAATTTCATTTTGAATCCTCTCTTTAATTCCGGCATGTGGCAAAACGAGTTGCCATATGTTGTCTCCTGCCGAGCTGGCTTCTCAGTCCATGAACGTTCAGGTATTCAGGTGGTCAGGCTTGCTTCTGGCCGCAATCCTGCAAGTGCTTGCTCAAGACTGTCGAGAACCATTTCTCCCATGGCAGTCCGTGTCTCCACGGTCGCACTGGCCCGATGAGCCTGCAGTGAGACGTTATCCATTGACAGCAACTCAACCGGTACGTTTGGTTCGTCGACAAACACGTCAAGACCTGCACCAGCAATGCGCCCTGCACGCAAGGCCTCAACCAGATCAAGCTCGTTGACAAGTTTGCCGCGTGCGATGTTGATCAGAAAGCCCTGGCTCCCTAACGCGTCAAGAATGTCGGCGTTGACGATGCCTTGCGCCTGATCTGCAGCAGCAGCAAGCACCAGTGCATCACTTTGCGAGGCAAGGGTTCTCAGGTCCGCAACAAAAGCATAAGGCACATCGGTCATGACTCGCAGATCGGTATAACTGACGGGACAACCAAATGCGGCGGCACGTGTAGCGATCGCCCGACCGACCCGCCCCATGCCCACGATCCCTACCCGCATTCCGCTAAAACGACGTGCAAGTGGAATGGCGCTGGGTTGTGGATGCCTGGGCCACATACCATCACGAATGAAACGGTCTCCGGCACACACACCACGGCATGTGGCAATCAGCAGACCAATTGCCAGATCAGCGACATCTTCAGTCAGTGCCCCAAAGGTTGCAGTGACAGGCAGACCCCGCGCCCGCGCATAGGCCAGATCGACCGCATCCGTGCCGACTCCATTGACGGCTACAACCTTCAGTGCAGGGAGCTGATCCATCAAGGCATTGCTGATACCAGTATGCCCCCCCGTAATCACCGCCTGGATATTGCGGCCATGCTCGCGAATATAAGCATCCCGATCGCGTTGCTCATACAGACGATGCACCAAATAGCGTGCATTGAGCTTCTCATTGATGGAGGGGATCAGGATAGGATTGAGCTGAAGGACTTCCGGTTTCATAAGGGGCTCCACTTAACCGCGACCGGCAAAGGGCATCGCGCTCGCCATGACCGTCATGTTGAGCACATTCGCACTCAAAGGCAGACTGGCGATATAGCGCACAGCATCAGCGATATGTTTGACATCAATCATGGGCTCAGGCTTGATTTCTCCATTCGCCTGCAGCACACCCTTGGTCATGCGGACCGATAACTCGGTCAAGGCATTGCCGATATCGATTTGACTACCCACGATATTGAATGGGCGACCATCCAGTGCAATGCTCTTGGTCAGACCAAGCACTGCGTGCTTGCTTGCCGTGTAGGGTCCGCTCAGCGGGCGTGGCGTATGTGCAGATACAGAACCATTGTTGATGATCCTGCCACCCTGCGGAGTCTGTCTTTTCATCAGTCCGAATGCTGCCCGGGCACAGAGAAATACGCCAGTGATATTGGTATCAATGACATTCTTCCATTTTTCTAAAGGGAGTTCGTCCATCGTCACGGCAGGCGCATTGACACCTGCATTGTTGAACACTACATCAAGTCGACCATAGGTCTGCTCGATCTTAGCGAACAAGGCCTCAACGCTGTCGGCATCGCGCACATCCGTTGGCACCGCAAGCGCATGTTGACCGGCATGCGCAGCCACCTGGGAAAGTTCTGCAAGCGGCTCTGGCCGACGCCCCGCCAGCACGACCGTAAAGCCGTCCTGCAACAGACCGAGTGCCGTAGCCCGACCCACGCCGCTTCCTGCACCGGTCACAAGTGCGATTCTAGAAGTTGAATTGTCAGACATGTATGTATTTCCTGTAGGTATTCTTAAAAGACTCGTGACGACAAAAAATCGTCTGCTGGTCTGCTGGTCTGCTGTTATGTGACGTTATGTGCTGTGATGCGCGTTCAATCCGTTCTTTACAATCAATTGACAGAAATCCTGCGTTCACGAATCACCTGTTCGTAACGCTTGCGATCACTATTAATCAGCAGAGTGAATTGCTCTGGCGTCGTGGCGACCGGAATCGCACCAAGTTCAATCAGGCGGGCGCTGACTTCTTCGGTGTTGAGCAGCGACCGAACATCAGCAGAGATCTGTTGCACGATGTCCTTGGGTGTACCGCTCGGCGCCAACAAACCGATCCAGCTGATCGAGTTAAAACCAGGCACTACAGACTCTCCAAGCGTGGGGACATCAGGTAAGGCTGCAACGCGCTTGTCACTGGTCACGGCCAGAGCGCGCAATTTACCCGCCTTGATATGTCCGCTGGCTTCGAAGACCGTCATGAATGACAGTTGCACGTGCCCCGCAAGCAGATCGGCAACAGCCGGGCCGCCACCACGGTAAGGCACATGGAGGATCTCAACACCTGTTGCATCCTTGAACATTTCGGCAGCCAGGTGCGGCGCACTCCCGGCACCACTACTGCTGTAACTCATTTTTCCGGGCTGAGTCTTTGCCAGGGCGATAAATTCAGCGGCGGTCTGGGCAGACACAGCAGGATTGATCATCATCACCAGAGGCAGCTCAGCAACCATTGTGATGGGTGCAAATGCACGATCTGGATCGTAGGGCAGATTGACATACAAAGAGGGATTGATCGCCTGCGTGCCAATATTGCCCATCAGTAGGGTGTAGCCATCCGGTTTTGCCTTGGCAACGATATCCACCCCAATCTGTCCGGCAGCACCGCCTTTGTTTTCAACAATCACTTGCTGCCCCCATTTGACGCTCAGCTTGTGGGCAATGATTCTGGCACCTGTATCAGTGCCACCACCAGGCGGAAACGGCACAATGATCGTGACGGTACGTGAGGGGTAAGTGCCCTGCGCGCACACCATCCCCGCGAACACTACAAGAATCAAAGAGAGAAGGATTTTCATGTTTATTGTGGTCCAAGTTTTGCGATCAGTGCTGCCAGCTCTTGAACCTCATTGGCCTTCAGATCGGTCAAGGGTGCACGGACAGGGCCCGCATCATGTCCGACAATCTTGGCGCCGGCTTTCACAATGCTGACGGCATAGCCCTGCATCTTGTTGCGGATTGCTAGATAGGGCATAAAAAATTCGCGCAGCAAATGATGCTGGGTTGCCATATCATCCGCTGCCACAGCACGATAAAAATCCATCGCAGTTTTAGGAATGAAGTTAAAAACAGCGGAGGAATACACAGGTGTTCCAAGCGCCTTGTAGGCCGCGGCATAGACTTCAGCCGTAGGCAAGCCACCCAGGTAGGCAAAGCGATCTCCCATCTTCATATAGATTGAGGACATGGTTTCGATGTCACCGACACCGTCCTTAAAGCCAATCAGGTTGGGACAACGGTCAGCCAGGATCGCCAGAGATTCCGGGGTCAGTTTGCAAACGTTTCGGTTGTAGACGATCACGCCAAATTTGACGCTTTTGCACACCTGCTCTACATGAGCGATCAAGCCTTCCTGCCCAGCTTCAGTCAGGTAATGGGGCAACAGCAATACACCGTGTGCACCGAGGCGTTCGGCTTGCTGGGCGCACTGAATCGCAAAGCGCGTCGGGCCGCCCACGCCAGCAATAATAGGCACCTTGCCTTTGCATGTATCGACTGCGGTCTGGATGATCCCAGGGTATTCCTCAGCGGTCAGTGAAAAAAATTCGCCTGTGCCACCCGCAGCAAACAAGGCCGTTGCACCATAAGGCGCCAGCCATTCCAGGCGCTCAGCGTAGCCTTTGGCGTTGAAATTGCCTTGCGCATCAAAATCTGTCAGAGGGAATGACAGCAAACCGCTCGACATAATGGTTTTAAGTTCTTGGGGATGCATACGTTTCCTTTGACTGATGAGTAAATGAGGCTTGCCTGTATACAAAATGGTAGCGCTACCAATCTATGCTGAAGTAATGGTAGCGTTACCAAACAAAGGCGTCAACAATTTTTATTTAGGGGTTTTTACTAAGCTTTTTATTGCTCAGGTTTTAAGATGGCTAGGCGCTATCGCGCTCGACAATCGAGAATCCAACATCGATTTCGCGCGGAGTGACGATTTTTCCTTCAGCCCTGTCAATCAGGAACTGAGCAGCCAGTCGGCCGATTTTTTCGCCATTGATACGAACGGTACTCAGCGCAGGAACCATATCCCCCACAAAGGGAATGTCACCAAAGCCCATGACAGCGATACTGTGCGGCACTGAAATCCCCTGCACCCTGGCCTCGGTCATCACGCCCAGAGCCAGTAAGTCAGAGCTACAAAATATGGCGTCGATCTGAGGGGCTTGCCTGAGGATCGTCAGCAAGGATTCGCGGCCACTTTTGAGTGAGCGCGAGGCGCCTACGTTCACCACAAAAACTTCAGGATGTCCTTTTTCTGCAACAGCCAGTTTAAATGCACTCACCCGGCGCGCTGCGCGTTCATCATCTGCCGTCACAAACGCAAACCGTTTGCGCCCCTTGTTCATGAGGAAATACGCGACTTCCCGGCCAATATCAGCATGAGAAAAACCGATCAGCATATCGATCGGTGTCGGAGTCAGATCCCAGGTTTCTACAACAGGAATCCCCGAGGCCAGCAGCCGCGTGCGTCCTCTTTTTGAGTGCATGATGCCCGTCAGGAAAATACCATCCGGACGACGTCCGATAATGGACTCAAGCAACAACTCTTCGCGTGAAGCCGAATAAGCGGACTGCCCCAGCATCAGTTGATAACCACCGTCAAACAGCGTGCTGTTGAGCGATTCAATTGTCCCCATGAAGACAGACATCAGGGTGCTGGGGACAACGGCGGCAATCAGCTTGCTGCGCGAGGATGCCAGGCCCCCTGCCATTCTGTTGGGCACATAACCCGTGCGGTTGACGGCATCCTGAACCTTGCGCAACAGGTCTGGCGAAACCTGATCCGGTGTATTGATGGCACGTGAGGCCGAGATGGGTGCGACGCCCGCGAGTTTGGCAACATCACGCAGGGTCATGGCACCGCTGCCACGTCGCGCGCGCTTGCTGATCTCTTTGTCGCTCATCAATACTCCTTGCATCCAACAAATGGTAGCGCTATCATCACACTAACTTCACGCATCATGCCAATCAGGCAAACCGTATCATAGGGGATATTAATGACGCCGCTCACCATTCGCATGAATGACCGCGACAATGTTGAGATTGTTGCGAATAACGGGGGGCTGCCCTCAGGTAGCGCCTTGCAATCTGGCCTGATCCTGCGCGATATGGTTCCCCAGGGACATAAAGTGGCACTGATCGACTTGCCTGCCGGCGCAGCAGTGCTGCGTTACGGTATCCCAATCGGTTATGCGCTCAAAGATATTCCAGCAGGCAGCTGGGTCAGCGAACGCCTGCTCAAGATGCCCCCGGCCCGCGAACTGGACAATCTACCCATCGCAAGCATCCGCCCAGAACCGCTTGCCGCGCTTGAGGGCTATACCTTTGAGGGCTTTCGCAATGCAGACGGTTCGGTGGGCACACGCAATATCCTGGCCATCACCACCACCGTCCAGTGTGTCTCAGGTGTCGTAGATTTTGCCGTGCAACGGATCAAATCAGAACTGCTGCCCAGGTATCCCAATGTGGATGACGTCGTCGGCATTGAACACACCTACGGTTGTGGTGTAGCAATTGATGCCGAGGGTGCGGAAATTCCAATCCGTACGCTGCGCAACATCAGTCTGAATCCAAACTTTGGCGGTGAGGTGATGGTTGTGAGTCTGGGCTGTGAAAAACTCCAGCCTGAGCGCCTCCTGCCACCAGGTTCTATCCCCATCGTCGATCAGCGCGCACCAGAACCCGAGTTGGATGTCGTTTGTTTGCAGGACGACGCACACGTGGGTTTCATGTCAATGATTGATTCGATCATGCAAACTGCCAACCAGCATCTCGCGCGACTCAACGCACGCACGCGCGTGACCGTGCCAGCGAGCGAACTGGTTGTGGGTGTTCAGTGTGGCGGCAGTGATGCGTTCTCCGGTGTGACGGCCAACCCTGCAGTAGGATATTGCACAGACCTGCTTGTGCGCGCGGGCGCCAGTGTCATGTTCTCTGAAGTCACTGAGGTCAGAGATGGTATTGATCAGCTGACCTCACGTGCAACGACCCCGGAGGTCGCCCAGGCGATGATCCGCGAAATGGCCTGGTATGACAAATATCTCGAACGTGGTCGTGTCGATCGGAGCGCAAACACAACACCCGGCAATAAAAAAGGTGGTTTGTCAAACATTGTCGAAAAAGCCATGGGTTCCATCGTCAAGTCTGGATCAGCTCCGATCTCAGGCGTGCTCGCACCTGGCGAGAAGCTCAGACAAAAAGGCCTGATTTACGCAGCAACTCCCGCAAGTGACTTTATTTGCGGAACGCTCCAGTTAGCCGCAGGCATGAACCTTCATGTCTTCACCACGGGACGGGGAACACCTTATGGCCTGGCTGCAGTCCCAGTTATTAAAATGGCGACCCGCACTGACCTGGCACGCCGCTGGCATGACCTCATGGACGTGAATGCCGGGACAATTGCTGACGGCACCAAAACGATTGAACAGGTGGGTTGGGAACTTTTTCATCTCATGCTTGAGGTGGCGAGCGGTCGCCAAAAGACCTGGGCCGAGCAATGGAAGCTGCATAACGCGCTCGTGCTATTTAATCCTGCACCAGTGACCTGAGCCAACATAGCGCGATATGCTCGTGGGGAGGAATGAGATCATCAACACTGATTCAGGTTGCGCCCTGATCCCCGACATAAAGCGCATACACCGAATGGCAACTCGCCATGTAGAGACGATTTTTCTTTGGGCCTCCGAAAGCCAGGTTGGCACAGCGTTCAGGTAATTTGATAAAGCCAATCGGCTTGCCTTCAGGGTTAAAGACTTTCACTCCATCGAGCTCAGATGACTTGCCTTTCAACTCATAAACCTTTCGGCCATCGACCTCTGTGGGCTTTGCGTCAAGTTCACCGTTACTTCCCCAGCCACACCAGAGGTTGCCATCCTGATCGACTTTAAAGCCGTCCAGTGCTCCCTGATCAGGGGCATCCAGCAGTTTGGTTTTATTGTTCAGGGCGCCATCAGCCATCACATCAAAACTCCAGATACTGCAATATGGAGTCCCTTTCGACTCAACAACATAGAGTTTCTTTTCATCCGGCGAAAAAGCCAAACCATTGGGATTGACGATATCTCTAATGACAGCAGTCAGTTTGCCGTCTCTTGCAATGCGGTACACATTGGTAGTCGCCTGTTCAGGCTGAGCCCTGAAACCTTCCCACTCACCACCAATCCCAAACACAGGATCAGAAAACCAGACTGAATCATCTGATCTCACAATGATATCGTTTGGTGAGTTCAGGCGCTTGCCCTCGAACTTGTCAGCCAATATCGTGATCTTGCCATCGAGCTCGGTACGCGTGACACGACGCGTCACTGAGTGCTCGCAGGTTAGCAAGCGGCCTTGACGGTCGCAGGTATTCCCGTTGGCATAATTAGCCTTTTCGCGAAAGACACTCACACGACCGCTAGCCTCTTCGTACTTCATGATGCGGTTATTCGGGATATCGCTGAACAACAGATAGTTACCCTTGGCAAAATAAGCTGGCCCCTCGACCCAGCGCATGCCTGTCGCAACCTGCTCAAGGGTGCTGTTGTACAGACGATATTTGGCAAAACTTGGGTCCAGGATCAACACGGAGGGATCCGGGTAGCGCTGATTCGGCAAGAACGGGAAAGATTGCGCTGCGGCTGCCCCACCCATCAAAGCAAGACTACCTGCGGCAGCTGCTTTCAAAAATCTGCGACGGGTGTTTGTATGGTTCATGCTTAGGGCTAATCCTGTGTGTTCACTGCGTTTCAGTTCTTAGGCAAGCGCTTTGGCGTTGGGCATGACAAAGTTGATTGCTGCAAGCCCTGCTTCGAGCTGAGCGCTCTGCTCTTTGGACAGCTCGACCAGTGGGGGACGCACATTGCGCCAATCCTCACGCCCTGTTTGCCAGGCAATCGAGGCCTTCATGGCCGGAATCATCGGGAACTTGGCAAAGACACTGCGCACGACATCCAGATTTTGTTGCTGTTGATCGGCATCCGCGTGTTGCCATTCTTTGTAGAGTTTGACGATCGGTCCTGGGTTGACATTACCCGTGGCGGTAATACAACCTACTCCACCCCCACGCATATTGGCGAGCAAAAATGTTTCACTCCCGGCAAAGACATCAAACCCGGCGGGCTGGAATTCCTTGAGCATGGCAGCAGTGTTGTTCCAGTCACCCGAGCTGTCTTTCACGCCAGCCACGATTGTGGGAAAGTTCTTGAGTAATCGCTCAATCAGCGCCATGCTGATTGGCGTCTGTGAGACGGGTGGGATGTGATACAGATAGACGCGCAAGCGTTCATCGGCCACACCCTCAATGACTGTAGCAAAAGCTCGGTATAGCCCTTCGTCGCTCACGCCCTTGTAATAAAACGGCGGTAACATCAGCACGCCTGCACAACCGGCATTCACGGCACGCTTGGTCAATTCGATGGTCTCTGGCAAGGCGCAGCCACCGGTGCCGGGCATCATGCGCCCAGGTGGCAGGCCCGCCTCAATCAACGCATCCAGCAGTTTGCATTTTTCGACAAGAGACAAGGACGCAGCCTCGGAATTCGTGCCAAAAAAGGCGAGTCCAACATCCTGCTCGATCAGCCATTGACAATGCTTGACCAGGCGCCCTGCATCTGGCGAATAATCCGCATGGAACGGGGTCAGTACTGGCGAAAAAACACCGCGAAGTTTTTGATTGGTTGTCATTTTTCTCTCTTGTGTGACGTCTCAGCCAGTACATTAACCCAGGATACAGATATTGCAGAACAAAATCAGGTGTGCTTAGTAAATCACCACTCCACGAATGGATTCACCTCTTTTCATCAGATCAAAACCTTCGTTGATTTTTTCCAGTGGCATGGTGTGAGTGATCAAATCGTCAATGTTGATCTTGCCATCCATATACCAGTCAACGATCTTGGGCACATCGGTGCGACCTCTTGCACCGCCAAAGGCGGAGCCTTCCCACTTGCGTCCAGTCACCAGCTGGAAAGGCCGGGTGCTGATTTCAGCGCCAGCAGCCGCTACACCGATGATGATGCTACGCCCCCATCCCTTGTGCGTGCACTCAAGTGCCTGACGCATGACCTGGGTATTGCCGATACATTCAAAGCTGTAGTCCGCGCCACCATCGGTCAGCTGCACAATGGCGTCGACCACATTCTCGACATCTTTGGGATTAATAAAGTCCGTCATCCCGAATTTGCGGGCCATCGCCTCTCTTTCCGGATTTAAATCGACACCGATAATCTTGTTGGCACCGACCATCTTTGCGCCCTGAATCACGTTCAGGCCAATTCCACCGAGACCAAAGACCACGACGTTCGCACCTGCTTCGACTTTTGCAGTGAACAGGACGGCGCCAATGCCCGTCGTGACACCACACCCGATGTAGCAAACCTTGTCAAAGGGCGCATCTTCGCGGATCTTTGCCAGGGCAATCTCCGGTACCACGGTGTAATTGCTGAAGGTCGAGGTACCCATATAGTGAAAAATGGGTTTACCCTTGAAACTGAAACGACTCGATTGATCAGGCATCAGCCCCCTGCCCTGTGTAGGTCTGATCGCCTGACAGAGGTTTGTTTTACGGGACAGGCAGAATTTGCACTGACGACACTCTGGCGTATAAAGAGGAATGACGTGATCGCCCTCTTTGAGAGACGTGACACCCGGGCCCACACCGACCACAATCCCTGCACCTTCATGACCGAGAATCGCGGGAAAGATGCCTTCAGGATCTGCACCAGACAAAGTGTACTGATCCGTGTGGCAGATACCCGTTGCCTTGATTTCGATCAGCACTTCGCCAAATTTCGGCCCTTCGAGATCCACCATTTCAATTTCAAGTGGCTTGTTGGGTTCCCAGGCTATCGCGGCTTTCGTCTTCAATTTAATGTTCCTGTCTGAATTTAATTTAGTATGAATCTATACGAGTTAGCATAGTCCGTTTTTGCAATGCTCATGCAATTCATAGGGGCAGACATCTTTCGAGCAAGATATAAACGTTGAGCTCAAACTAAAACGCAAAACTATTTGTATCCTGCCAGATCGACAAGCATTTATATTTTCGCTGTGAACCGTGCTTTCGAAGAATCAGCTGTAAAAAGCTTTTAAACTCGCACGATGTCAAAATCACGTAATAGTTTCAACCTACTCAAAGCCATCGCACTGCTCAAGGCCTTAAGAGGTGTAGTTGCTTTAGGGATCTGTTTGACGCTGACATACTTGCTCTACACACACCAGTCAGAGCAAGCTAAGTTATTCGTGCAGGCCTTTGCAGAAAAACTCCAGGATCCGGTGCTTCGTGAGATCACCAGGTGGGCGTCACAAATTAGCGATAACCAGTTACGTATGGTTGCGATCCTGGTTGGATCCATATCACTTTTGCGTATTTCTGAAGCGCTAGGCTTATGGTCATCTAAATCTTGGGCCGAATGGCTTGCCATTATTACAAGTCTGATTGGTATACCAATTGAATCCATTTCACTATGGGAGCAATGGCGAATATCCGTCTTTTTCATTTTAATGACAAACGTTTTAATTTCCATTTACCTCGGAAGGGTCCTGTGGAAAACCAAAACGATCAAGACCAACACAATCGTCACCTCGTGATACACAGATATTGACCAGCATCGCTGCTGCCCATCGCGGACATTTAACGATCTCGTTTTTTAAGCAGCCTCATATCCATCATTCCCTGCAGACTCCGCGGATCGACATCCGGAGCAAAAATGCGGTGCTTCTGAATTTTTTGGGTTCCCGTTGTTGGAATCTGATCAGTGAACCATATCCAGCCGGGAGCCTTGTAATACGCAAGGTTCTTCATGCAATAGCTAAATAACTGCTGACCGGTCTGCTCAAGACTGGCTGGATAGCAGGAACCGTCAACATCCCCAGTCACATCGCCCGCCTCCTTGAGCACAATACAGGCGAGCACTTCTTCTTCCCTTACCTCATCCCTGACCGGTATGACAGCAACCTGCCTGACGAGCGGATGGGCGAGCAGCATCGCCTCGATCTCTGCCGCAGCAATGTTCTCGCCTGAGCGCCTGATGATATGTTTACGCCGATCAATAAAATGCAACATGCCGTCCTGATCGCGCCTGACAATATCTCCGGTGTGAAACCATCCGCCGCGCCAGACCTCTTCGGTTGCCTGTTCATCATCCAGATAACAAGTAAAAAAGTCCTTGCGAGGTGTAGTCTCCGAATGACGCACGATCAGCTCCCCTGGCACATCATCCTGAACCACACAATCCTGATCGTCGACCACTCTTGCCTCAAGGCCGGGGACTGACTTTCCAAACGCGCGCGTCCCAACCTGCCTGGGAGGCATATTGTCTACAAAGGCACGAACGATTTCCGTCATGCCCCAGATTTCCAGCAATGGCAAACCAAATCGCTCTTCAAAAACATGATGGAGCTGCGGCTCAACTCCTGCGCCTAAACCGAATCGCACACGATGATCCTGGTCAAGTGGGCTGGCAGGCTGATTCAACAGCATCGGAATCACGACGCCCAAGTAATGAATGATCGTGGCTTCTGACTGCCTGACTTCCTGCCACCAGCGTGAGGGCTGAAAACGGTCCGTCTGTATTTGGCAGTTGCCTGTCAGTACCATGCACCAGAACGACAGAATGGAGGCATTGACATGAAAAAGCGGCAGAGGATTGTAGAGGCGGTCCTTTTGTGAGTGGATGGTCGCAAGTCCGCCCCGGGTGGCATACCAGGCACCTGCAGCAAGCTCATACCGATGCGAGAGGACACAGCCCTTGGGCCGTCCCGTCGTTCCTGATGTGTAAAGAATGCTCGCGGGCGTCTCGCTCGTCAGCGTCGGCCGACCGTCCAGCTCCAAGGATCTTGGCAACGTATCTGTAAAAGACTCACTCACCACCACAGGCGGTTGCCATGAAGCCAGGGCAATTGCATCCCCAAGCTGTGCCTGTCGTGACTGAAGCACGACGACAAGATCCACATGCGAATGTTCCAGCACATACGCCAGCTCACCCGCCCGATAGTCCGGATTCATCGGTACACAACAGACACCCAGAGCATTCAGGGCAAGTTTATGCAGAATATGCTCAGGACGATTTTCAAGAAACAAACCGATGCGCTGACCAGGGCCATAACCCGCCTCGTTGTACTGCTTCATCAAGACTCGCACAGCATCTGCTGCGTCAGCGTAGCTGATCTCATAGCCGTCTGGATGATAGGAGCGTGCTGGATTGAGTGGAACAGCGAACAAACTACTGGTGCCGAATAAACCAGCCGCTTTAAAAAAGGCTTCACCAATGGTTGTACTGTCATCGATCTGAATCATAGGAGTCCGAATGGTTTGTCATGATGTAAAGCTTCAGTCAAAGCCGGTTCATTCGGGCGGCAAGGCGAGTGGCGACGGGATTGTAGATATTCCCTGCGCGCAAGCCGTTTGGGTTTCTGCAGCCTGTGCGCGCAAAAATCCAGCTCTCAGAGTCAATCTCTCGTAGTACGCCATTACTGCCGGCTTGAAACCAGGGGTCAGATCCAGGAAACTCGCCAGATACAGCGCATACCCCACCGACACATCCGCAGCAGTCAAACGCGCGCCACAAATATACTCTCGCGCACTCAGATGGGTTTCAAGCTGTCGCAATCTCGCAAAGAAGAATCTGGTGTAGTCCACGACCACTTGTGGCTGTCTGCGCGCTTCGGGCTCAAAGCGGCTATAGCGCAATATCATTGCAAGAGGGACCGTCAGCGTTGTTTCACCAAAATGCAAGTAATTGAGGTAATTGGCATACTCACCATCCGTTGCCTGCACATCCATTGAAGTCGGGCCATAGCGCCCAGCGAGATACTGGCAGATGGCAGAGGACTCAGTCATCCTGACCTCGCCGTCGATCAACAATGGAACCGTACCCAGCGGATTGACATCCAGATATGTCTGATCAAGTGCGCGAGGTGGAAAAGGCATCATCTTTAACGCATACCCCAGACCCAGCTCTTCGAGCATCCATAATGGTCTGAACGAGCGTGCGCCGATGCAGTGATATAGAGTAATCATGTCTCATTGTTTTAAGTATATTTAGCTTGAGGATACTGCTGGCTATGTCTGCTACCGCACAGTTCAGTCGCGCAATTGCAAGTACATTGGATTACTTTATATTACAAAGCAGACTTGAAATGAAAATTGACCACAGATATACCGCAATTTTGGCTGCCATCATCCTCGTGTCTGGTTTAACGGCATGCAATAAACCCGGTCCTGCCGAAACGGCAGGGAAAAAGATTGATGAAGCGACCGAAAACGTCTCCAAGTCGATCAACGACACCGTCAATCAAGCCGAAAAAGCAATTAAAAACTAAAGCAAGAAAGTTGTGAACGAATGTGACGACTCTATTGCTTTGCAGCGTTGTTCATGTCGACAAACATACCCATCAGATCGGGCACCTTGGCCTCGGCATTGACCTGCGCACCAAGCGTATAGGCATTTTTGACTGCCGTTGCCATGCCGTGTTGAACATGTGCCTCTGCAGCCATGGTGTCATAATAGGTGATGTCCTTTAAGGCATTTGACAGGGAAAAATAAAAGCCTGAGTTGTCACGCGACTCGATGTAAGGTTTGAGACGATTAAAGACCACACCATCACCACCGCCTTTGGCCAGGATCTGCAGTAAGACTTCGGGTGCGATCCCGGCGCTCTCTGAGCATGCAGCCGCCTCGGACAGCACTGCTGCAAAACCGAGTGAAACAAAATTGTGAATCAGTTTCATTCGATGGCCAGATCCAACCGGACCAGCATGGGTAATGTTTTCGGCATAGGTGCGCAACAACGGTTCGCACTCTGCAAAGAGCTCAGGCGTGCTGCCAACAATCAGATTCAAGCGTCCTTCCGCAGCTTCTTTAGGCGTGCGCGTCATGGGTGCATCCATGAATCGCCCCCCGTTCGCCTGCACGTCCTGCGCAATCCGGGCGGTCGAAGACGGAATGGCTGTTGAACAGTCAATGATGACCTGATTGTTTTTAATAGACTTGAGCAGTCCGCCCTGCTGGTAGAGGACATCCTCAACCTGCGGGCTTCCTGTGACGCACAAGATCACAACATCCGCCCACTGGCCCAGCTCAGCAATCGTCTGTGAACTCTGAGCGCCCAGCGACAGCAAATCATCAGCTGGCTGGTTGCCCGCATGGGAAAGGAACCTGAGTGCATAACCTTTTTTGAGTATGTTCAGGGCAATGCCGTGGCCCATGAGACCCACACCAATCAATCCGATTTTTTTATCTTGAATGCTCATATCCGGCTCTTTTTTCCAATAACTGAATAGGCCTAGGGGTTTTCTCTCCCCCCAGACGGATGTATTGCTATTCAGTTTAAGGCAACATACCGGAATATTAAAAAGCGACTCAGAATCGCCCAGATTCGTTCATAGACTCAAACTATTTCAATGTCCGGAGACAATGTATGCAATTCAAAAAATCCATTCTTTACAGCCTGCTGACTGCCGGCTTGCTCAGCGCCAGCATCATGAGTGGTGCTGCCAAAGCCGAGGACGTCAAGCCTTTCCGGATTGGTGCGCTTGTTGATATGTCTGGCATTTACTCCGCCCTGGGTGGCCCAGGCATGGTGAATGCTGTCAAAATGGCTGCCGAAGATTTCGGTGGCAAAGTGTTGGGCCGTCCGATCGAAGTCCTCTCGGCCAACTACCAGAACAAGGTTGACATCACCTCCGCCCGCGCACGCGAATGGTATGACCGCGACGACGTCAACATGATTGTCGAATCGAGCGATTCAGCCTCGGCGCTTGCTTTGCAGAAAATCGCCCGTGAGAAAAAGCGTATCGCTATTTTTGCAGGCTCAGCGAGTTCTGCTCTCACCAACGCTGAGTGCTCGCCCTATGGAGTGCACTATGTCTACGATACCTATGCCCTCGCCCACGGCACAGGTGCTGCGGTCACCAAAGCGGGTGGCGACAGCTGGTTCTTCATTACGGCCGATTATGCTTTTGGTCAGGCGCTAGAAAAAGATACAAGTGAAGTGGTGGTGGCAAACGGCGGAAAGGTCATCGGCAGCGTACGCGCACCTCTGAATTCGCCTGACTTTTCGTCGTTCTTGTTACAGGCACAAGCCTCCAAAGCAAAAGTGATTGGCCTGGCCAATGCTGGTACAGATACTCAGAACGCGGTGCGTCAAGCTTCCGAATTCGGGATCGTCCAGTCCGGTCAAAAAATCGCAACCTTGCTCGTTTTCCTGACCGATATCAAAGGCATGGGCTTGCAAGTCGCACAGGGCCTGATGTTTACCAATGGGTTTTACTGGGATCGTACAGATGAGACGCGTGCGTTTGCCAAGCGTTTTGGTGAGCGTAACAACGGCGCCATGCCTTCCATGGTGCAGGCAGGCGCCTACTCCTCAACCATGCATTACCTGAAATCAGTTGCTGCTGCAGGCACGGATGATGGCGATGCCGTTGCTGCAAAGATGAAAGAACTGGAAATCAATGACTTCTTTGCCACCAAAGGCAAAATCCGTGCCGATGGTCGCATGGTCCACGATATGTATCTGGCCGAAGCCAAAAAACCATCTGAATCCAAAGGCCCCTGGGATCTGCTGAAAATCAACGCCATCATCCCTGGCGACCAGGCTTTCCGTCCATTGTCAGAAAGCATTTGCCCGTTAGTTAAGAAATAATTCAGAACAACGCCGGGTGTGTACAGGGGACCTCAAACCTTGTACCAGTCCTTGACTGCAGCGACATAACGCTCGACACCCTGGCTCACACTCGCAGGCTCAAGTGCGCCATAAGACAAGCGCTGATAGTTGGCCTCTTGTGTATCCATGAGACCAAAAGCAAAGCCAGGAATCGAGACCACTTTATGCTTTTGCGCCATGGCGCGATTAAAGGCAAGCGGATCTTGTTCACCCGTCAGGCCTGGGAGCTTCATGAGCACATAAAATGCACCTTGCGTTTGCGGGAATTGCACCAGATCGCCGAGTGTTCCGAGGGCTTCGTAGACATTTTTACGGACAGCGGCAAGCGATTCGATTTTAGGCTGCACCCATTCACGTCCAAACTTCAGCACTTCCAACGCTAACAACTGCGATGGGACCGGTGCGCAAATCAGATTGGTATCCTGAACTTTATTCATGGCATCAAACAGATCTGCCGGAAAGACAACATATCCTACACGCCAGCTCGCCATGCCGTAGTTTTTCGACATCGAGTAGAAAGACAAGGTGTGCTGATGCGCGCCTGGCAACGATGCCGGTGAAAAGTGCTGCACGCCGTCATAGGTAAAGTATTCGTAGGCTTCGTCACTAAAGTGATAAATACCATTTGCAGCACATAAGGCGTTGACTGCCGTCAGAGAGGCCTGTGAGTACACCGCACCCGTTGGATTATTCGGTGAGACGGTAATAATGGCGCGCGTGCGTGGTGTGATCGCAGCTGCCAGAGCATCCACATCCAGACTCCAGTCATCATTCACATCGACTGGTACAGGGATACAACCACACATGCGAACGGCCATCTCCTGATTGAAATAAAACGGCTTGGGCAAGATGAACTCATCGCCCGGATCAGCTACCGCCAGAATGCAATTCAGGAATGCCATGTTGCTGCCAGCGGTCACCATGAGCATGGCGTCAGAACCACAATGGATCTTGTTTTCTTCGGCGAGCTTGTGTTCGAGGGCCTCAACCAGCCCGGGGTATCCCATCACAGCCTGATACTTGTTCAGTTGCGCATCCCCCATCATGGTGGGCAGTGCAGCGATTGCCGCAGGAGGCGGACCATAATTCACGACCCCCTGCCCCAGCGAAATCGTGCCAGGATTGTTACGCACCAGCGCAGCGATGGCGGGAATAATGGGGGTTTCTACCGCAGCCATCCGGAGAGAGAAGCGCTTCATGGGTCAAATCTTCTATGTTGGAGAAAAAAGTTGATCAAAGTTTACACTGCCAAATCGAGGCAACCTCACTCTCCAAGCGTACCCAAAGGTGTCAAATTCACAGCAAGCGCATTGAGCATTGCACTGACCTTGGGCAGAGTTTCCCGATTTTTGAGCCAGACCAGATTCATTGCGAGACCATCTGTTTCGAGGTGTGTAAGCACTTTGACCAGCGTGCCTGCGTCAAGCTCTTTTGCGACCAGCCAGGTCGGTAGTTGCGCAATACCGTGACCGGCTGTGACGGCAACAACCTGGCCCTCTCCATCCCCGATCGCGATCCGTCCGGACATGACCCTGCGTTCCATATCTCCGGGCTCGGCGCCTGAAAAATACCAAGGATTCACCATACCGTCCCGGCGCCCGTACACAACGCAGCTGTGCTGCTCCAGATCACGATCCGTGCGTGGCTCGCCATATTTGCCGAGATAAGCCGGGGAGGCGCAAAAAATCAGTCGCTCCGCACCCAGATAACGGTGACCCAGGGCCTGCGGCCACACATCGGATCCACCAATACGAACAACGATGTCGATGCCCTCTTCCACCGGGTCGACAAATCGGTCTGAAAAAGAAATATGTGGCATCAGCAACGCGTGATCTTCCACAAACTTGAGAATGACGGGAAGTGCATGTAATCGGCCATAGGATGCAGGCAGATCAATGCGCACTCGTCCGCGAGGCTCTGTATCCTGCGCATTCATTGCCAGCTCTGCCTCTTCGAGCTCTGCAAGTACGCCCGTGCAGGTCCGGTAGAACGCTATACCTGCATCTGTCAAAGACAAGCGTCGTGTCGTACGGTGGAACAAGCGTGTCTGGAGCCTGCGCTCTAGCCTCGCCACCCCTTTGCTCACGGCCGAGCTCGTCAGGCTCAGACGCTCGGCTGCCGCGGTAAAGCTCCCCACATCTGCAACGCACACAAAAACGTCAATGCCTTTCAATCTTTCGGAGGCGTACATAAAATCCTTATTGATGAATTTAATTCCCTTCCATACATAAAATATAACGCCAATCAACATCTATTTCTCTAATAAGCTCATACCTTACCTCTTCAACAAGCAAAAGCTTATGCAAACCTTAACGCTGACGGCTGATGCCACACCCCCTCACATTCAATCAAGGTCAGGTCTGCAAATCCTGATCATGGCGGTCGCAGCATTCGTGATTGTGACCACTGAATACCTGATCCTCGGTCTCTTGCCACCCCTGGCCCGGGACCTGGACGTATCGATCGTTCTGGCCGGTCAACTGGTCACCCTGTTCGCCTTTACTGTCATGCTGTTCGGACCATTCCTGACAGCAAAACTTTCTCACGTCGACCGAAAAAAACTCTTCACGTTCATACTTCTGGTGTTTGTTGGCTCCAACGTACTCGCCGCGCTGGCACCTAATATCTGGGTCCTGGCGCTGGCGCGCTTCATTCCAGCTCTGATGCTTCCCGTTTTCTGGGGGACGGCCAGCGAAACGGCCAGCCAGCTGGCAGGACCAGGCAAGGCCGGCCAGGCAGTTTCGCAGGTCTATTTCGGCATTTCTGCAGCACTGGTATTCGGTATACCTCTGGGCACGCTCGCAGCCGATGTCATTGGCTGGAGAGGCGCCTTTTGGATCCTGGCTGCACTGTCGCTGCTGCTGGCAATATTGATTCAGGTGTACATGCCAAAGTTGCCTATCGCACAACGCACACATGGGGAAAAGCAGACTCGTATTCTTAAAGACCCACGCTTTCTTGCAAACGTTGCGCTGTCGACCCTTGCATTCACAGCAATGTTCACCGCCTATACCTATCTGGCTGACACGCTTGAGCGGATCGCTGACATTCCTGCAAACCAGGTCGGATGGTGGCTGATGGGTTTCGGTGCCGTCGGGATGATCGGCAACTACATCGGTGGCCGCGTAGTCGACCGCAACCCGCTCGGCGCAACGGTTTTCTTCCTGGTGTTGTTAGGTGCAGGCATGCTGGCAACAGTTCCTGCTGCATCAAACCGTGTCTGGCTGGTTGTCACACTGGGTGCCTGGGGACTGGCCTACACCGCGCTCTTCCCTATTTGCCAGGTACGTGTCATGCAGGCAGGCTCAAAGGCACAGGCCCTCGCAGCAACAATGAATATTTCTGCCGCCAATGCAGGAACCGGCTTAGGTGCAGTATTTGGTGGCCTGGGCATTCGCCACTTTGGGCTGGAGTCCCTCGGGATTATTTCGACAGCAATCGCCGGACTCGCAATCGTTTTTGCTCTGGTGATGATGGTGCGTTACAACAGCGGCAAGCTCGTTTAAAATCACGTTTTATCGTATTGACCCACACAGTCACGTGACCAGCAACGATCATCCCCTTGACGACACAGTCGTCCAGCATCTGATAGATTCCGGGCCCTCCGATGAGGCGCCCGAGTCACATTCGACTCTAAAAATCTGGACCTACAGATCAGCCATTTTTCTGACGATGAGCTTCTGGGACGATCCTGCCTGGCTGGCCTTCATGTTTTGCTAAGCGGTCAATTCAGCAAACGACAATGAATGGTTTCGGGAATCAGACGCATTTGCTCCACAACCGCCTGGATATCTGAACGATCGACATCAATGACTGCATAGCCGATGGTGTCAAAGGTACTGAGATACTGGGCAGTAATGTTGATACTCGCGTCGGACAATCTGTCGTTTACTTTTGCCAGCACGCCAGGAACATTTTTGTGAATGTGGAGCATCCTGCTCCCTCCCCTCATCTCTGGTATGGCCATTTCAGGAAAATTGACTGCTGAAGTAGTGGTTCCGTTGTTGCTATAGCGCACCAACTTTGCCGAGACTTCTTTGCCTATATTGATCTGTGCTTCGAGCGTAGAGCCCCCAATGTGTGGTGTAAGAATGACATTGTCAAAATGAATCAGCGGCGACGTAAACAACGCATCATTGCCCTGTGGCTCCACTGGAAACACATCAATCGCTGCACCATGCAGATGCCTGCTCTCAAGCGCTGCAGCCAGTGCGTCAATATCGACCACCGTGCCTCGCGACGCATTGATTAAATGGCTGCCCCTTTTCATCGTTGCCAACTGCGAAACACCAATCAGATTTTCAGTCTCAGGGGTTTGCGGTACATGCAGCGTGACAACATCTGAGCCCGCCAGCAACTCATCGAGCGTATCCATCTGACGCGCGTTGCCGATTGTCAGTTGTGCTGTCGTGTCATAAAAAATAACGGTCATGCCCAGATGCTCAGCCAGCACGCCCACCTGCTTGCCAATGTGTCCATAGCCAACGATACCAAGCGTTTTGCCACGTGCCTCATAGGAATCGGCCGCGCTCTTGGTCCATCCGCCCCGATGCAAGATAGCATTCTTCTGGGGAATGCCTCGCATCAACATGATGATTTGGGCCAACACCAATTCAGCGACACTGCGGGTATTGGAAAATGGCGCATTGAATACGGGAATGCCCTGACGAGTGGCCTGCACAAGATCAACCTGATTCGTACCAATGCAATAACATCCAATGGCTGCGAGCTGCGTTGCGTGCTGCAGGACCTCTGCAGTGAGTTGAGTGCGTGAGCGGATACCCAAAAAATGTGCATCACTGATCGCATCAAGCAAGGCTTGTCCAGACAAGGCTTTTTCGTAAGTCTTGATACGTGTATAGCCATCGCGCGTGAGTGCCTCGAGCGCTGAAGGATGAATGCCCTCAAGGAGTACCACCAGCCGATCCGCTTTGGAAGCGGGGGTGAAATCTGTTGTCTGATTCATGATTCTGTCCTGTAAATGAAAAGAGAACTGAACGGAGTGATTGTTGCGAACTGGTTCTGACCTATGTCTCCACAAATCGGACTTCGGCTTCGAGCACACGCTTACTTTGTCTTGAGCCGTTATTCGCGAGCGTGACGTCGTAAAGCGTGACGCCATCCAGTACTTCCAGGTAAGCTTGCAACGCAGACTGAAACACTTGCTTGAGCTGACACGCCGGGTTGAGTCTGCAAAGACTCGTCTCAGGGTCAAAGCACTCCACCAGTCTGAAATCTGTTTCTGAGGCACGCACGACATCCCCGATCCGGATGGTGGACGGATCTTTCAACAAACGCAGTCCACCCCCACGCCCCCTCGTGGTTTCGAGCAAATTCTGGCGTGCCAGATCATTGACGATTTTCATCAAATGATTTTTAGACACCGCGTGGTGCTCGGCTAGCTCGCCAATGGTAATCAGCCTGTCTGTATGGGTCGCGCAGTACATCAGCACTCTCAAGGTGTAGTCGGTGTAGTCAGAAAGTCGCATAATCGCCTCAAAGATGCATACATTATATTGCTTTAAACAAAACCTTATATTAAGATGCATAAAAAATACATCTTTAAATATATCGCACGCTTTCCATGCAATATCCGTGCGAAAAATCTAACGATCCAGTTCGTGCTCATTCACATCGGGTGTCTATATGTCGGTACAGATCAGTCCTGCGAATTCAACGGGTGCCAGGCCATCGCCTGCCCCCGCCACACACGGCGTAGCATTCTTGCGACTGGGCTTTCGTCCGTTTTACTTTGGCGCAGCAGTGTTTGCCTGCCTGGCAATTCCCTTCTGGATCGCGCTTTTTCTGGGGCAGATCAACGTCAGCCTGTCAGTGTCTCCATTGCTATGGCACGCACACGAGATGCTGTTTGGCTTTGCCGTCGCAGTCATTGTGGGCTTTTTGCTAACCGCGGCAAAAGCCTGGACGGGGATTGCCACGCCCAGGGGTGCTCTGCTCGGCGCGCTGGCGCTGCTGTGGGTCGCCGCGCGCATCACGGCAGTGGTTGGCCCCTACTCCCTGTATGCAGCGCTCGACATCGCACTCTTGCCAATTGTTGCCGCTATTCTGGCCAGCATCCTGATCCGGGCAAACAATCACCGCAACCTCCCTCTGGTCCTGATCCTCGCATTGCTTGCAGTAGCTAACCTCGCATTTCACTTATCAGTGAGTGGCTTGATGGCTGCATCGCCCATGATCGCGTTGCATGCTGGTCTGGCTCTGATCGTCATGATTGAATGTGTGATGGCCGGGCGGGTCATTCCTGCATTTACTTCAGCCGTCACGCCAGGTTTAAAAATCGCCATGCGTCCCCGGCTTGAGCAGCTCACGCTAGGCGTCACCGGACTTGCACTGGTCCTATGGGTGTTTGCCCCCCCAGGTCCCGTTACGCTGTCTGCATGTGCAGTCGCCGCAGCTTTACACCTTTATCGCCAGGCCCAATGGCATCCTTGGGGGACGCGCAGCCGTCCCATTCTCTGGATTTTGCACATTTCATATTTGTGGATCGCACCTGGCTTTGCATTGCTGGCGGTGTCTCAGACTGGCTGGATCAATCAGTCAGCAGGTTTGCATGCGCTGGCGATTGGCCTGACGGGCGGCCTGATTATCGGCATGATCACCCGTACCGCCCGCGGTCACACGGGACGCACCCTGCGCGCCTCAACAAGTGAAATCCTGGCATATAGCCTGGTGGTGATGGCGGCCATTGTGCGCGTCGTCGTGCCACTGTTGACCCCGGGAGGGTATGTCCCTGCATTGATCGTGGCGGCCCTGGCCTGGTCTGTCGCCTTTGCCCTGTACCTGTTTGTCTTTACACCCTGGCTGTTCAGTACGCGCCTGGACGGCAAGGACGGCTGATCGCCCTTCACGTCATTCCATTGCACTGACTGCGCTAACCTTTTTTTACTCAACAGTTCGTGCTGTTCAGGTGAATCTTGCTGCGGCTAGAGGTTTAGGGAGGGGATCCCATCCCTCCCATTGCTCGCCGAATATTTCAGAGGGATGCTGCGTACGATCCGATCCATTGCCACACATCATCGAGCCTGCCGGACAATACTTGTCGCATCCCCAGCAGACGCGTTCTGGGTGAACAGGATGGATCGGAAAGATTTTTTTCATTATCCACAGGTGCCAAGATGACCGCATGAGGTGCAGTAATCACAGCCATCTTTACGGATCATGGCGTGTGCACCACACTCAGGGCACCTCTTACCAGCCATCACACCCGATTGATCCGCAGGGCTGTCAGTTGTTGATAGTGTCTGATGCAGGTGAGTCGGCTGGCTCGTGCGCTGCGCAATAATGTTCTGTATTGCATACGCCATGGCGGCCACCTCTGATTCATGCCAGAGCGGGACCTGTGTTCCATCGGGCTTTGTATGCATCCCCAGGCGAACAGGTCCACGATCCCAGGCGACTTTTCGCATATCACCCAGCGCACGATCCAGAAAACCACCGCGTGCAGCAAGAGAAAGCATACGCATGCTGGAGGTAATCCATTGCTGCGACTCACCACTTTGCCCGACCGGCATAAAGAACTCAATTGCGCGCTCGACTGTACCGGTACCGTCAGGTGTCGCAATCGGCAAAAACGATACGATGAGATAAAGCGTTTTCAAGCCTTCCTGCGTGAAATACTCGATTTTTTCTGCAACTGCCGACAAGGCACCCTTGGGCCGGGACTCGATCACAGTGCGCATCGGATTAAGCAATGGCAAGTCCGTCTCAGTTTGAGGCTCGACAGGCTCACTGGCAGAAAGGACAGAACCAAGAATCATATTGGGCCTGTAGGTGGCCAGCCCCTTGAGCTGTGCTTTCCATGCCTGCATGTACAGCACTTTAAAATCGGCATAGGGATAGTCTGCCGGCACATTCACGGTCTTTGATATTGCGGTGTCCACAAATGGCTGTACAACCTGCATCATGGCAATATGATCGGCGGCAGCCATATCCAGGGCAGACACAAAATAATCTGGCAACTGTTCAACATTGCCACCGAGTTCACGATACAGTCGCCAGGCGTGATCCTCGACCGAATACTCCCGTGTGCTACCGTCAGCTTCACGTTTTTTACGTCGGTAGCTCCATGAAAATGGTGGTTCGATTCCGTTCGAAGCATTGTCTGCAAAGGCAAGACTCACCGTGCCTGTTGGGGCGATTGAAATGAGATGGCTATTGCGAATGCCATGCTCACGAATCGCAAGCTGAATATCTTCAGGAAGCCTGCTGGCAAACGTGCCAGCGCCGAGATACTCATCAGCCTTGAATAATGGAAAAGCACCCTTTTCTTTAGCAAGTGCGACAGAAGCAAGGTAAGCAGTATCGCGCATACATTCTGCAATCTGCGCCGCCATCTCACGTCCGTCATGATGGTCGTAGCGCAAGCAAAGCATGGCGAGCGTATTGCCAAGGCCCGTAAAGCCCACACCGATCCGCCGCTTGGCCTCGGCCTGTTCTTTTTGCTGGGGTAAGGGCCAGAACGTCAGAGCCAGCACGTTATCCAGCGCACGCACCTGCAAGGCCACCGCCAGCCGGAACGCCTGAAAATCAAAACTGGGCAAACCCGCGAACCCGAACGGATGATGTACAAATCGAGTCAGAATAATGGGACCCAGGTCACAGCATCCATAGGCTGGCAGTGGCTGCTCGCCGCATGGATTGGTCGCCTCAATCTGTTCACAGTCGCGCAGATTATTGTCCCGATTCATATTATCGATGAACAGGATGCCGGGTTCAGCAAAATCGTACGCCGACTGCATGACTGTATTCCATAAGTCCTGAGCGGGGATGCTGCGATAGACCCACTTGCCATCACCACGCTTGAACGCACCGGCTTCAATTAGGTCATTGCAGGGCATGGCCGAATGTGAGAGCTCCCAGTCTGAATTATTTTGTACGGCTGCCATAAAGGCATCGGTCACCGCGACTGAAACATTAAAATTGTTCCAGCGCCCGTGTGTACGTTTTGCGGTAATGAATTCCAGCACATCAGGGTGATCAATGCGCAACACGCCCATTTGAGCGCCACGCCGTGCGCCAGCACTCTCAACCGTTGAGCAGGACTGATCAAATACGTTGATATAACTGCAGGGCCCAGAGGCAATCGAAGCCGTCCCGCGGACATTTGCACCTTTAGGCCTGATTCGGGAAAAGTCATAACCGACACCACCACCGCGTCGCATCGTTTCTGCGGCTTCGCGCAGCGCTTCATAGATACCGGGATAATTATTTTCATCCATGCCCTGGATGCAGTCACCGACAGGCTGGACAAAGCAGTTGATCAGCGTGGCCTGTATCTCCGTGCCGGCAGCACTCATGATACGACCGGCCCCGATCGCGCCGTTTTGCAGGTTTAATAAAAAACGAGCTTCCCATATCTTTTGATCGACGGGTTCGACGGAGGCGAAGGCGCGGGCAACTCGTTGATATATATCTTCTGCACAATGCTCGCCTGCTTTCAGATATTTTTCAGCCAGTACGTCCTGACTGATTGGCTGGGTCATCTGCTTCATACATTCCCTTCATGCGTTCGGTGCGTCGAAATGACACGAAAACAAGTCTAGGGTTTGAAGCCTGCCTGGTTATTGTTTTTTATCAATCAAGGCGCATCTTGTTTGATTAACATTGTAAGTACAAGGGGAATAGCAGACGCTGCGATCAGCGCTCACAAATGCGAGTAATGACGGGGAAATATTTTGAAAACTACCAGAACATGAAGCACGCCCTGGTAGTTGCTTTGCGAGTCAATTTCTAGTGACCTGACAAACAGCTAGCGACGCAACTGACGGTTGATCGCCGTGTCGTAAGCATATTCAGACACCTGATTCCAGAGTGCAGCGTCCTTCTGGAAAGCTTTCTGGCTGTCATAGATTTTCTTGAAGCCGGGATTGGCAGCAGAGATTTCGTCGTACAGTTTCATGGCCTCGGTGTACGCGGCATCAACGATTGCGTTAGGGAAGGCATGCAGTTTGACGCCCTGCCCGACCAGTCTGCGCAGAGCTGGCGGATTCAATACATCATACTGGGCAATGCTATCGATGTTGGCATAGGCTGCAGCGGAACGGACCGCCGCCTGATAATGCCTGGGGAGCGCATTCCAGGCTTCGTTGCCCATGAAGAAATGCTGCAGCGAGGTGCCATCCCAGAATCCCGGATAATAATAATGCGGGGCCACTTTATACAGCCCAAGCTTTTCATCGTCGAACGGCCCATTGAATTCAGCCGCATCGATAATGCCGCGTTCAAGTGAGGGATAGATATCGGCCGCACCAATCTGCTGTGCAACCACACCCAGTTTGGCCAGGACCTGACCACCGAGCCCTGAAATCCTGAACTTCAAGCCCTTCAGATCTTCGAGCGTCTTGATTTCTTTACGAAACCACCCTCCCATCTGCGTCGTGGTGTTGCCACCTGGCAAGGCAATGACATTGTATTTTTCAAAAAAAGTATCCAGTAATTCCTTGCCTTCCCCCCTGAAGGCCCAGGCCGTCTGCTGACGGGTATTGAGCATAAAAGGTGCGTGGGTTGCCAGCGCAAAGGCGGGATCTTTACCTGCGTAATAGTATGCGGCGGTGTGGCACATCTCGACGGATTTATTGGATACCGCGTCAAAGGCTTGCAAGCCCGGCACGACTTCGCCCGCTGCATAGACCTGAATCTGAAACTTATTGTCGGTTGCCTCAGCGACGGCTTTGGCCATCACCGTTGCGCAGCCAAACAGGACCTCGAGGTTTTTGGGAAAACTCGATACGCATCTCCATTTAATCGTGGGACTGGACTGCGCAACAGCGGGTGCGGCTACAACGGCCAGTCCTGCAGCCGCCGAGCCTGCCACGGACTGCGTCAAAAACTTACGTCTTGTTGTCATGTCACTCCTCCTGTTATTCCGCCTCGTCGGGCCGGATATATTTTTTAAATCAGACTTCTGTTTAACCCTCTTAAAATCGGCAATATCGCATCAATCGCAGGACAAGCCACACCTGACTCACGCGCAAGTGCCTGCACCTGACCCACAATCGCCTCAACCTCCAGTGGTCTGCCGGCCAGTACGTCCTGCAACATAGACGGTCTGAGGCCTCGCACAGGCGCAGTGCCTGCCTCAGCCCCTCCCCGGCGCAACTGTTCGCGTGCAGCGCTGAGCTGCTGGCTCACATCCGAGCCCTGACTACGCGCCACCACAACAATATCTTCGACCAGCGCCTCGGCCTGTGCCAGGAGCTCAGGGTCAGCGGCCAGGCCATCGACAGGGAGTCGCGTCAGCGCACACAGGGAGTTGATTGAGGCGTTGCGCAAAAGTTTGGCCCAAATCTCCTTACGCAGATCCGGACTGGCTTCGGCATGGATGCCCGCCTGGCGCAACACCTCAACCGTTGCCTGCAGGCGAGCGCTGAGCATGCCGTCAGGCTCACCAAGTACCCAGCGATTATTGCCAAGATGGCGAACCGTACCAGGAGCAATCACTTCATTTGCTGAATACACGACGCACCCCAGCACACGCTCAGGGGTCAGGTCATTCCACAAACGGCCCTCTGGATCAAGAAGAGAGAGTGCTGCTGGCTCAGCCGTGCCATGCTTCCACCACCAGGGCACACCATTGGCGGCAAAAATTGCATGACCAGTCGCGCCCACAAGGTGACGCACCTCTTTGGCAATCGCTGGCTGCGCACCGACTTTAACTGTCACAAAGGTGAAATCCTGTTCTGGTAACTCCAGAGCATTGCCCGTCACTCTGGCAGGATGTACTGTGATGGTTTCGCTAGGCGTATGCAGACGCACACCATCGCGCTCGATGGCTAGTTTTTGAGCGCCGCGCGCAACCACCGACAATTCAACGTGTCCAGCCTGTCCCAGGCGGCCTGCCAGATAGCCCCCTACGGCTCCTGCACCAAAAATACAAACTCTCAATTTGTCTCCTGCTCAGGCACGGATATCTGCTTGTACAGACCCCATGCTCAAATTTTTACGTCCGGCAATTCAACCGTTTGATACATCCTACATTAAAACTATCTTAAAACCAAAAGTTCACAACCGCATAAGAGTTTCGTGACACGCGCACACACTGATCAATCATTTTTTATTCCACCACCAGTGCAACCTGCATGGCTTCTCGTAACGCCTGCAAGGCGCGGCTATCGTCGTCTGGCTTACGTGTCACAAGTGACAGCTGTAGAATGGGTGCAACAGAGCCCAGGCGCACGACCCGCACCGGATAATTCTGCAGCAGGACAGGACTCGCAACCTGGACAATTGAAATCCCAAGGCCCGCACTCACCATCGCGACAATTGCAGAAGCGCTATCAAACTCTAGTTTGCTTCTGATTTCCCCCACATGCTCCGTGACAAATTTCGAGGCGAGACCACCTGTTACCGTCCCGCGGTCGTACTTGATCCATTCATATTTTTTAAATAAATCAACGATTGACCTCTCGGTCGCAAAGGGCGGTGCAACCAGGATCAGCTCGCGTCTGAGCATCGGTGTCCAGCGCAAGCGCGTGGAGCCCCCACCCTCTGGTTCAGCCACCAGTGCAGCATCGAGCTCACCTGCGTTGACATCTGCCGTCAGTCCGCGACTTCGGCCGCGCGCAGGATTCAACTCCAGTTTTGGGTAGTGTTCGCGCAAATAATGCATCGTACCTGGCAGGACAACCGGCTGCATGGACTCGATTACCCCCAGGCGCAAGACGCCCTCGACAACAACGGTGGTGCGTTTTCTCAGCAGCTCGAGTTCCCTGCGCGGGCCTCGCATCAACTCAGTCACTTCGTGGGCAAAGGCCGTCGGGCGCGCTTGCTGCCCCGACCGGTCAAAGAGAGGCTGACCCAAATACTTTTCCAGTTGCTTCATTTGCATGCTGACAGCACTCGGAGTCACGCAGCGCTCAATCGCAGCGGCGGCAAACGTCCCACCGCGCAAGACGGCATCGAGCGTTGCAAACGCATCAATCTTCATCAATTTTCCTTATGAAAGAAATCAAATAGATTCACTATTTATTATGTTTATTGATGCCTAGAATGTGGCTCGCCTATTTTTTTACGGAGATCGTTTAATGAGCCCTACCGAAATGTCATTTGGACCGCGTGCATGGACAGCACAGGATGTACGCAACGACACCTCGTGGATTCAGCGACTCTCCAGCGAAGAAGTATACGGCGTACGCGCAGCGCTGACTCATGCAAAAAAGCTGTGCAAACCCTTGCTTGAAATGGAGCAGGCGGACTTCCCGCTGAATGACGCCGCACGCCAAGCCCTGGACCGGGCGATCGCTGTGACGCAAGGCCGCTGGGGCATGTGCCTGTTAAAGGGCTTTCCTGTCGACGAATGGAGCGAAGCAGACACTAAACTCGCATACTGGGGGCTGTCACTCTATATGGGTGTTGGCCGGACGCAAAACCGGGCCAGCCAGGTCATGAATGACGTTCGCGACGAGGGCGGCAGCTACAAGGTCAAGGGCGGACGCGGCTACAACACGAATGCCCAGCTTGATTTCCACCAGGACTCCTGCGACGTGGTGGCCTTGCTGTGCCGGCGCACGGCAAAATCTGGAGGCACGAGCAAAGTCATCAGCACAATCGCCCTGCGCGACGAAGTCCAGCGACTCAGGCCAGATCTGATTCCCGTCCTGCAACAACCATTTTTTCATAGCTACCAGGGCACGCAGGATCCGATTCAGCCTCCCTATTATCGTTGCCCGATATTTGGCAGTGATCCAGAGTTTTTTAGCGCGCGCGCCAATCGTAAAAACACTGTTGCAGTGCAGCGTGACTTCCCGGAAGTCCCCCGACTGACCCAGTCACAGGAAGAAGCACTGGATTTACTTGACCAACTGATGCCAAGTGAATTGCTGTGCTTTTCGATGGAGCTTGAGCGTGGCGATATGCAGCTGCTCAATAACTACGTCACCCTGCACTCCAGGACCTCGTTTGAAGACTTCGAAGAACACGACCAAAAACGCCACCTGCTCAGACTATGGCTCTCCATTCCAACGTCACAGCCGCTGCCCGCAGACTGGGAAGAGTACTACGGCGATGTCCGCAGTGGCTCGGTCCGTGGCGGCGTGCGAGGCAGCTCGATCACAGAGGAGTTTCTCACCTATGAAAGAAGACAAGCTGAGGCAATGAATATGCTTCACAGAGAATGGTCTCCTCTCATTCGCAAAGAAGACATGGAAGTCATCATCAGTGCCTTGAGCTGATCGCAGACTTTTTAGAGACAAAAAATGATTGAACGACGTAAATTTCTATCTTTGCTGGGGGGTGCCTGTGTACTCGGCCCCTTTGGCGCAAGTGCACAGCAGCCAGCGGTCACCCGTATGCTTGTCGGGGCGACTCCCGGAGGCAGTACGGATATCGTCGCCCGGGGACTGGCTAATGAGATGTCCAGGCTGACTGGACGCCAGATGGTAGTTGAAAACCGACCGGGTGCCGCAGGCAATATTGCAGCACAGCTGACCGCCAATGCTGCGCCCGACGGTGGCACACTCCTGATCAGTTATACCAGTCACGTGATTAACCCTTCGCTCTACCCCTCACTGCCCTTTGATCCCATCAATGATTTCACCCCCCTGTGCGGGCTTGCAAGCTCTCCGGCCATACTGGTCGCACGCCCGTCGTTCAAGGCCAACCGTATTGATGAACTGATTGCTCTGGCAAAAGCACAACCCGGCAAACTTAATATTGCAATCGCGGGCATCGGGAGCGCCAATCATCTGGCTGGCGAAATGCTCAAAAAAGATGCCGGTATCGATATTGTGAGTGTTTCGTACAAAGGGACAGGGCCAGCCCTCACCGATGTGGTTGCCGGACACATTGATCTGGCCTTTGCCGGAGTCGCGACGGTGCAGGAGCTCATCAAAGCCGGCAAACTCAAAGCACTTGCCGTCACGAGCAACGTGCGCCTGCAAGCCTATCCGGAGGTTCCCACCATTGCTGAAGTCATTCCTGGCTACGCCTACAGCTCTTGGTATGGGTTGTTTGGTCCGGCCCACATGCAAGCACAGGTGCAGGCGTATTTTTCCAACGCGGCACAACAAGCCTTACGTACAGAAACTCTGCATAACAGATTTATCAGCGAAGGTCTGGTTCCGATGAGCCTGGATCAGCAAGCTTTTGAGACCTTCGTCAAAGATGAAATAGAGCGCTGGAAAAAAGTTGTCATTGCGACCGGTACAAAAGCCGAGTAAAACCCATCCAGCACGACGCTCTGCGGTATATACAAAAACAATTCAAGGACAAAGACTGTGAAAAAAATCAATTTGCGCCAACGACTCAACCAGGGTTCTGCCGTACTGGCGCCTGGCGTCTACGATGCGCTGACCGCACTGATTGCTGAGCGTGCGGGCTTTGAGGCGCTCTACCTGTCAGGCGGCGCAGTCGCCTACACGCAGTTTGGACGTTCTGACATTGGCCTGACGACGGCAACCGAAGCAGTCAATGTACTCGCGCGGATCACTGATCGCGTCGAGACACCGATCATCGTGGATGGTGACACTGGTTTTGGCAATGCCTTGAATACGCGGCGCACCGTGCGTGATTTTGAGCGTGCAGGTGCGGCAATGATCCAGCTGGAGGATCAGAGTTTTCCCAAGCGTTGCGGGCACCTCGAAAACAAATCCCTGATCGGTACGGCAGAAATGTGTGGCAAATTGCGTGCGGCCCTTGATGCACGTCACTCCTCCGAGACCCTGATCCTGGCACGCACCGATGCCGTCGCGGTTGAAGGGCTGGATGCTGCAATGGAAAGAGCTGAGGCCTATCTCGCGTGCGGGGTCGATGCACTATTTATCGAGGCCGTGCACTCGGCAGAACAAATGGATATCGTGTGCAAGCGATTTGCACCCCGCATTCCTCTGCTAGCAAATATGGTCGAAGGTGGCAAGACTCCCATCCAGAGCGCTGATGAACTGAGTGCACGCGGTTTTAAAATCGTCATTTTCCCTGGTGGCACCGCACGCTTTGCAGCCAAACAGTTTGAAGACTACTTCATGAGCCTGAAAACGCATGGCACCACGCTGCCAATGAAGGCCGAGATGTTTGATTTCAACGAACTCAACGAACTCATCGGCACACCAGAGTTACTGGCGCTGGGTCAGCGTTACGTCTAGCCTTCGACATTCAATCGACGGCAGATACAAAGAGAGACATCTAGAGACATCAAAAGACATCATGAAAAAAATATTTTTACTATTCGCCATTTTTGGATGCACAGTTTGCTCCCTCTCTGCGCGTGCCGACTACCCTGACAAACCAATCAAACTGGTTGTACCCTTTCCTCCCGGCGGCAATATCGATGCCACTGCCCGCATCATTGCCAACGGACTCACCGCGCGGCTCAATGTTGCAGTCATCGTTGAAAACCGCCCGGGTGCTGCAGGGATACTGGGCTCTGAATTTGTTGCCCGTGCTACACCTGATGGCTATACGATGCTGCTAGGTTCGACTGGAGCCCTAGCACCCGCCAAAGCACTCAATCCTGCGATGAATCTGGACCCGGTCAAAGACTTTGTCGCAGCCTCCCCGATTTCGCGTGCGGCGCTGGTATTAATTGTGAACCCGACTCTCCCCATCCAGTCCGTGGCGGACCTGATCCACTATGCAAAGGCGCATCCCGGCAAACTCACGATCGCGTCCTCCGGAACAGGAACAGCAGCCCATCTGACCGCAGAGCTATTCCAGAGCATGAGTGGCACACAGTTTTTACATGTCCCGTATAAAGGGAGCAATCCTGCTATTGCCGACCTGCTCGGCGGTCAGGTTGACCTGACATTCGACCAGCTCGCCTCGACCCTGCCACAAATCCAATCCGGCAAACTCCGAGCCCTGGGTGTCACAACCCTGGCGCGCACCGCCGTATTCCCGGAGCTCAAGACCTTATCCGAGTCAGGCTTGCCAAACTTTGAATCCAGCACCACAACTGGCTTGTTGTTGCCCAAAGGTACATCTGCTGATGCAGTCAAAAAAATCAATGCTGAGGTTCAGGCTATTTTGAAGGCACAAGAAACACAACAGAAGTTTGCCGCACTGGGCGCTGACGTACAGATAGGCACGGGAGAGGATTTTGACAACACTCTGGCGGCAGATATGCAAAAGTGGGCGAAGGTCGTCAAAGACGCGGGAGTCCAACTGCCATGAGTCTGACGACCCACACTGACGTTCCCCCTATTTGCCTCGCACCCCTTGCGCACCCGAGCAGACCCGTTCATCAACTCCCTCCGGGAGCGACAGACTGTCATTGCCACGTGTACGAGGACGTTGCACGTTATCCATTGATCGACGAACGTTCATACACCCCCGCACCCGCCTCGAGAAAACAATACCTCGATATGTGCGCAGTTGTGGGGCTTGGCCGCACTGTACAAGTCAGTGCAAGCGTGTATGGCACAGATAATGCGCTGACGCTCGATGTCATTGCTGAGCTCGGTCAGCATCGTGCACGCGGAGTGGCAGGTATTCATCCACAGGCGACCCAGCCCGAACTCGAGCGTCTGCACGAGGGTGGCATTCGAGGCGTACGCGTGTCAACGCACGTCAAGGGTTATGGAGGGACGGCCGCCATCGCCCAGCTTGCTCCCTTGATTCGACCGCTTGGCTGGCACATCCAGATTCATGTTCACAACGCGGATGAAATCGCGGAACTTGAACAATCACTCTTGCATACCAAGGTCCCTCTGGTTTTTGACCATATGGGTGCTGTGCGTGGTGCCCAGGGCGCAACGAACGCTGGATTTCAGGCAATGCTGCGGATTTTAAAATCCCGGGATGACTGCTGGTCAAAAATTTCGAGCTGGCACCGCCGGTCAGACAGTGGCGCACCTGCCTACACAGATATGCAGGAGATGGTTCACATGATGGTTGATCAACGCGTCGATCGACTCGTATTTGGGACAAACTGGCCCAATCCAGCCCTGTTCCCTCCACAACAAATGCCTGACGACGGCAACACTGTGGAGGTGTTTTGTAACTGGGTCAAGGACGAGGCGACCCGCAAATTGATACTTGTTGATAATCCAGCGCAGCTTTACGGGTTTGCCTGAGGACAGTCACACGCCCTGTCACTGCCGCTTAATGAGTCGCTCGCTCAATGTATAAGTCCATCGTTGTGACAGCCAGTGCAACGTTTCTCTCGCGCATCGCAGCCAAAATTTTCCAGCGGAGCGAATCCAGTTCTGGAACATAGACAAGGTTGACATTGTTTTGTTCTGCTCTGGCCTGGACGGTATGCTGGAGCAGCGTATTGAGTGACTGAGCAATCAAACGCATCACATCATTTCGAGCGGCCAGGCTGATCAAGTCAAAAAACTTGATTGCGGCCTTCATCCGATCTGTCATATTGCCAGCCGCAACCAGCTGATCCATATGATTCAGGTTTGCTTCAAGCGCGACAAAATCGGATTCCTCGCCGTTCTGGCACGCCAGTTTTAAAAGCATTCCATAAATCAATAGTCTGGCCTGCGCGAGCTCGTGATGAGAGATTTTGCCCTTTTGCGCCATGCTGCGCAGCGACTGCGTGAGCATCATGTAGGCACCCTTGTAAAAAACAAGCGGGTCCTCCTCGCGCACGACTTCAAACTTTTCGACCTGACCAATAAATATGATGTGGTCCCCGGCATCATGCTGTGCAAACGTACTGCACTGAAAGCGTGCCACGCATTGCTCGATCAAGGGCAAATTTGAATAGCCTGTGGTCCAGTGCACGCCTTCGAACTTATCTGTGATGCTGCTAGTCGCAAAACGCTGAGACAAATGATCTTGGTCTTCGGCCAGCACATTGATCGCAAAGGACTTGGCGGCACGAAATATTTCAATTGATTTGCTCGCCTTGCGCAGGCTCCAGAGCACGAGCGGCGGCTCAAGTGAAACGGAGCTGAACGAGTTGCAAGTCAGGCCTGAAGGCGCACCCTCTGCATCGCGCGTAGTGATAATTGCCACGCCCGTCGGAAAGGTCCCTAATGCGCGACGAAACTCTTGCGAATCAAAGGCTGGTGCAACCGCCGGCGCCTGGAAAGGTGACGCATCGACAAGTGTTTTAGAGTCCGTCATGCGCCATCCATTTCCACTTCGATATCCAGAAATGGAGCATGTTGTTGCGCTCCAAATGTATCACGTTCACCCACGCTTCCCTGTGCCCAGGAGCGCTTGAGCGTCATCTTGAAGGCCTTGGCTGGATCAAAGAACATAAACGTCACAACCTGATCGGCCTCGACGTTATACAGCCTGCAAAGTTTTTCGACTGTCAGCGCACCGCTCGCCTTGACCTTTTCATAAATCGCAGGATTGTCAAAGATCACGTCAAAGGTAATTTCGAAAGGTCCGGCATTTTTGCTGCGCACGACCTTGGCTAACTCACGCAATGTTTGGGTCGTCATGTCAGATCTCCAGATACCGAATGGGGAATAGCTCATTGGGCGACTCGACTTCCATCAGGTGGTAAACAGAAAACTTGCATACCGGTCCGATCGGATTTTCGGGTGGGTTCAACGGAATCGCAAAATTACCAGCGGTCGCGACTTGACCCGGATACGGGTTGTGCAGGACCGAAATTCGTGTGCTGTTGCAGATTGCATTGGCCGCTGCCTGAGTAGGTGCGGTGACTTCTCCGAGGAGTCCGATCTCATGCGGGACAAGGTCCTTGAGTGGCTCAAAGGCACCCATCACTGCGTTCTTGCCATAGACATGAAAATTGATGCTGGCCCTGCCGGACTGCACATCAGGATAGGTTTCACTTGCATCCTGTTTGACCTTGGCCAGAAAGCGATCGATCTGTTCGATCAGTATCGGATCGCGGATCCCACCAATAAAAATCGTACGATAGCCAATCACCGATGCGCCTTCGAGCTTGACCTTGTAGACCTCAGAGGGAATAAAGGTGCTTCCACTCACGCGAACCGTACGATCATTGAGCTGCTCGTAATGTGACTGCCGTAAATCGAGGATCCCACCAGGGCCCGACAACAGGTCGGGACGTGTCTTTTCATACAGAGAGTGTGCCGCGACGGAAGCAATGGTGCAGCGTTCTGCAGGATTCATCGGCTCAAGATCAAAGCTGTCCTTGCGAACAGTCGCCAGAATCACCTTGCCCTTGGGCTCGGCACAATTGGCGCCACACTCAACGATCTTGCCCATGTGCCAGTAAACGCCCGGGTCAATACCATGCAACATGCACAACCCTGCAAAAGGCGCCGGATCATAAGAGCGACCCGAAACAATAATATCGATATCAGGCTGTTCCTGCAGCACCTTCAGGAATGGCTCGGCACCCATCTGCGCCACAATATTGGTTGACTGCGTCACATCGTCTGCTGTCAGTGCAGGTGCCGAACTGCAAGGCTCTATCTGACCCGCGCCCAGGCGCTTGAGAATGACCGCCTTGTCAATATCCGAGTAAATCGCGGCAGCCTTGAATTGCCAGCCATTGGTCTTGGCGATCTCACTGATGATATCGAGCATGGCATCAACCTGCCGATTGGTCCCTGCTCCACCCGCTGAGCTGATGTAGGCAGGGACTTTGCGCGTGGCGGTGGCCTTGAGCATGATGGTCAGGTCACGAATATAAGCCTCGCGCGAGACGATCGTAGAATCCAGGCCTAGTAGATAGGGACCCGGATCGGTCGAGCCCGCATCAATGATCATCGCATCGGCACCGGCATCGATGCCGCGCCAGAAATCTTTCTCAGGAATTCCGTAGCCGAGGATGCCGTGGGGCGTGAGGATTTTGAGTTCTTTCTTCAATGGACTTCCTTGAGATGTTTCAGGTTGCCTTGCACCAGGTGCGCGCATTGGGTCGCTCCAGGCCAAGGTTGCCACGCAGCGTGTCGTGATCGTATTCTGTGCGGAACAGTCCACGGCGCTGCAACTCAGGCACCACTAACCGCACGATGTCTTCGTAGGTGCCTGGAACAGTCGTCGCAGACAATACAAAACCATCACAGGCGCAGTTGAACCATTCTTCCATCTGGTCAGCCACCTGCACAGGTGTCCCGACAAAACATGGTCCTTCACGCAAGGTCCCGCGCCCGGAAGCTTCGACAAAATCGCGTACCGAAGGGTTTTTCTTGCCACTTACCTGCACGACACGGTCGCGCAGAGACTGCCATGACACTGCAGCCAGTTCTCCGTCCGTAAACGGCAAGTCAATCGGGCGCTTGGAAAAATCGACGTTCAACACTTCGCAGAGCAACGTCAGGCCATCGATCGGCTTTGCGGTCGAGGCAACCATGTCGCGTTTTTCCTTGGCCTCGGATTCCGTGGGTGCGACGATAATTTTCATCTCTGGCATCATCTTGACGAGATCAGGATCCCGGCCATCATCAGATACAGCCTGACGCAATGCCTTGTACTGATTTTTACCAGATTCAAGACTGGGGTAGACGGCAAACACCAGCTCTGCCCAGCGCCCTGCGAATTTCAGTCCACGGCCACTGGAGCCAGCCTGCAAAATGACCGGATGTCCCTGTTGTGAACGAGGCACGGTCAGCGGCCCACGCGACTTGAAGAATGTGCCTTCATAATCCAGGCGATGCACCTTGTCAGGGTCAGCAAAGCGGCCACTGAGCTTGTCTACGATCAGCGCATCATCTTCCCAGCTGTCCCACAGCCCCATGACGACTTCCATGAATTCATCCGCACGGTCATAGCGCAGATCGTGTTCCATATGGCCGGACTTACCAAAGTTGGCGGCTTCGGAATCATTAAGCGAAGTCACGACGTTCCATGCCACGCGACCACGCGTCATCAGATCCATCGTGGAAAACAGGCGGGCCACATGATAAGGCTCGTAGTAACTGGTCGAATAGGTGGCACCCAGCCCCAGACGCGTGGTGGCCATCGCCATCGCCATCACGATAGTGGCCGCATCCAGCTTGACCGCACGCACACCGTGGGCAACAGTCTCGCGATGACTATCGCCATAAATGTCAGGCATGGCAAGACGATCATCAAAGAAGGCCATATCGAATTTGCCTTCTTCCAGCGTACGTGCGATGCGCTGATAATACTCTGGCGTCATGAAGTCCGTCATGCTGGATGGATGACGCCACGAACCGACATACATCGAACAATTCTGGGCCTGCATGAAAGCGACCAGCGCCATCTGACGTTTTTTTACGGAGGTTGTCATCTTATATGTCACGCCCTGTACAGGCTTGATCCTTGTGCGAATAGTGAAAGGAATGTGGCACCGGCATTGCCGCCGGCGCAGATAGAAGGCTTAGTCGACCTGAGCGCCCGAGTCCCTGACTGCAGTGCCCCAGAGAACAATTTGCTTGCGAATAAATGTGTCAAAGTCGGCCACCGTGCCGCCGCCCACCGTTGCACCGATTCCAGCGAGGTAGGCTTTCGTCGCAGGGTTTTGCAACACACGGTTCATCGCAGCGTTGAGCTTTTCAATAATGGCAGGTGGTGTGCCTGCTGGCGCCACCAGTCCTGCCCAGGTCAACGCCTCAAAACCAGGCAGGCCCTGCTCTGCCAGTGTCGGCACATCGGGGGCTGCGGGCGAACGCTCGAGACTGGTCACACCCAGCAATTTAACGCGGCCATTTGCTGCATGCGGCAGGATCGAGGTCGACGTATCAAAAGCGAACTGGACGCGTCCACCGATCAGATCCGTCACCATGGCTGGCGAACCTTTGTACGGCACGTGCAGCAGATCAATCCCGGCAGCTTTCTTGAGCATTTCCATTGCGATGTGCTGCGTCAGGCCACTCCCACCCGAGCCATAGGCCAGTTTGCCTGGACGCGCTTTTGCGTACGCCACCATTTCCTGAAAAGTATTCACTGGTGTCTCAGCGCTGACTGCCAAAAACATCGGTGTTGTATTGGTCAGAATGATCGGCGCAAAATCTTTGATAGGGTCATAAGGCAGGTTTTTGAACAATGCCGGATTGATCGCAAGAGTTGCACCAGAAGTGATCAGCAGCGTGTAGCCGTCGGCCGGTGCGCCTTTGACATATTCATGCGCGATGATGCCTGAGGCACCTGCACGGTTGTCGACGATGACGGGTTGCTTGAGATCCTCTCCCAGTTTGGCGGCAAAGTAGCGCGCCAGGGCGTCGATCGCCTGCCCACTGGGAAACCCGACCACCATGCGGATCTGGCGTGAGGGATAAGACTGATCCGCAGCAGAGGCAGCAGAGGATGTTGGTGTTTGCGCACAGGCAAAAGGTGTGACGGCCCAGGCCAGAGCTGCGGCTACCAAGGTTCGGCGAATATTTTTCATGTCTCTCCATTGATCGGGTCTATGCTGCCCGAATTTGATCCAGC
>CANCOC010000003.1 GCA_947379755.1 Alcaligenaceae bacterium
TCACTGTTTGACCAGATTGAAGAAGATGAAGACCGAGTGGAGAAGGATTTTCACTCCGCACAGTATTACCTTGCCATGACGGTTAAGGATTTACTTAGTTCTGCTTGGGCGGATATTGGAATTAAAGACTTGTTGAACAAAATAGATCGAGAGTCAGAGTCTGTCTGAGCCGCATCTCTCCACCTATTGAATTTACTCAGGGGGGTGGAAAGGTGGGTAGGGGAAAACAAAAAACCCGCACAACAAGCGTTTATGCGGGTCTCAAGATATTAAATGGCGGAGCGGACGGGACTCGAACCCGCGACCCTCGGCGTGACAGGCCGATATTCTAACCAACTGAACTACCGCTCCGCAGCGGTCTAACATTTACTCTGTGTCACTATTTACTACTTTTAAAACTCTTTACAACTACCAGGTACTGCCGAGGCAGTACACAAAAAACTGGCGTCCCCAAGGGGATTCGAACCCCTGTACTCACCGTGAAAGGGTGATGTCCTAGGCCTCTAGACGATGGGGACCTGGACTGCTACGTTCTTCGCCTTGACTGGTGGAGGTAAGCGGGATCGAACCGCTGACCTCTTGCATGCCATGCAAGCGCTCTCCCAGCTGAGCTATACCCCCAAATTCGAAAGCAGGCTTTTTAGCTTAAGACTAAAAGTACTGACTTCAGTTTTGGCACCCGGGACAGCCCGCAGTGTGTCGACAGCGAAGAAACGAGATTATGCACACTTTTTGACTTGTGCGCAAGTTGACCCATATATGGGGCTCTTGACGCTAGTCACCAATTTCTTGCCGGAAGGGGGAATTCAAGCCCTCGGTATAGGCATCAATACCCGCACGCTCTTGCTCCAGGTAACGATCCACCGCATCAGCAAAGCCTGCATGGGCTAACCAGTGGGCGGATTGTGTCTGGATCGGAACAAAGCCCCGTGCCAGTTTGTGCTCGCCCTGCGCGCCACCTTCAATGACATCGATGTCATGCGCAATTGCCCATTCAATGGGCGTGTAATAGGCCAGCTCGAAGTGCAGGCAGTCAACATGTCGCAATGCGCCCCAGTAACGGCCGTACAGGCGCTGAGTGCCGTGCGAACTGTCCAGCCATAGCAGAGAGGCCGCAATCGGCTCCTCGTGCTGATACGCGAGCGCCAGCACGCAATGCTCAGAGAGATGCTCAGCGATCTCTTTAAAGAACGCGGGTGAGAGGTAAGGCTTGTTGCCGCGCTGGTGATAGGTGTTTGCGTAGCAAAGATAAAAGAAGTCCCAATGCTCCGCTGTCAGGGCTGGACCCGTCAATACGCGAGTGGTTACGCCAGCTTCTCTGACTTTGCGTCGTTCGGCACGTATTTTCTTACGCTTGGGTTGGGTCAGATCAGCGAGAAAGCCTTCAAAATTTTGCCACGCCTGATTGAACCAGTGGAATTGGGTATGTGTGCGGGGCATGCAGCCCGCCTCGCACAGTGCCTGCTGGTCTGCATCGCTGGTGTACAGCACATGCAGCGAAGACAACTTGCTTTGTTCTGCCCAGTGCAGCAGCGCAATTGCTGCAGCCTGACGATAAGGTTCGGTGGTCAGCAGACGTGGTCCCGGAACGGGAGTGAAAGGCACCGCAGCAAGCCACTTTGGATAGTAGTTCAGGCCGTGTCGTTCATAGGCTTCAGCCCAGGCCCAGTCAAAGACGAACTCTCCGTAAGAATGCCCTTTGGCGTAAAGTGGAATGACTGCAACGAGATGCTCTGTTTGTCCGCTTTGGGATTCAGGTACAGACCATAGCAGCAGATGGCTGGTCTGCCAGCCAGTGCCCGGAGCCACACTGCCAGAGGACTCAAAGGCGCGCAGAAACGCATGCTTGAGCATGACGGAGCCACCACTTGCATCGACCAGTGCATCCCAGCGGGCGGGTTCGACCTCATCGATGTGCTGAATGGCCTGGATGCGCAAGCTGGTCATGCTGGCTTGCGTGTCTGGCGTCTATAGGCTGCAGCGGCCAGCACAAGGATTGCGCAAAGCAGTACAGGCAGATTGCCCAGGCGCGCGTAGGGCGTCAGACCCGTCTGGCCCTGGACGCTGACGTCCAATACGCCGGCACGATGCACAGGCAGCGTGGCGAGTGGCTGACCGTGCTGATCAATTGCACCCGTGGTCCCGGTGTTGGTTGCGCGCAGCATGGGCCGTGAGGTTTCCAGTGCCCGCATACGAGCCATCTGCCAGTGTTGACGCAGTGCAAACGAGTCGCCAAACCAGCCAAGATTGCTGAAGTTCGCGAGAATCGTCGCACCTGTCTCCCCTGGCAGGACGGGAAGCAGTTCTTCGCCAAAGGTGTCTTCATAACAAACGTTAACTGCAAGGTGCTGATCGTTGATCACAAAGGGGGGCTGGACAAGTGCGCCACGGTGAAAGTCACCCAGCGGAATATTCATGATGTCTGTAAACCAGCGGAAACCCCATGGAATAAATTCTCCAAATGGAACAAGATGGTGTTTGTCGTAGCGCTGGGTCGTTGTGCCCGCAATGATTGAGGCAACCGGGGTCTCGCCGTTGATACCGATGACGCTGTTGGTGTAGTGTCGTGTGTCACGATCAAAAAGTGCCGCACCCATGATGATGGTGCTGCCCTGGCTGCTTGCCAGATTGCGCCAGGCTTGCCACACTTCAGGATCAATCTGGTGCTGAAAAGTAGCCAGCGCTGTTTCGGGCAACAGCACGAGCTGTGGCGTGCGTCCACCAGGCGGCACGGGTGCGCCAGCAAGTTCGAGGTGCTCGTTGATATTGGCCATGATCTGGCTGGGCGCAAACTTCATGCCCTGATCCACATTGCCCTGAACCAGTCGCACAATTGTAGGATGGCCTGAAGAGGTGCTCCAGTCAAAGTGTTGCAGTCCCGCGCCGATCCCCAGCAACACAATCGCAATGACCCCCGCGACCGCACGCTGTGGTTGATGACGCGCAGAAAAATGTGTGGCACCCACCAGTCCGGCGATTGCTGCGGCAGTAAAGGCAGTGATGAATGTCACGCCGTATACGCCGGTGATCGCTGCCCAGTTCGCGAACCAGCTGTCCATGTGTGCATAGCCGGTGTTGAGCCAGGGAAAGCCAGTAAAGAGTGTGGCGCGTAGCCATTCGCAAAGTGTCCAGGCTGCGGCCCATACCAGTGCTGCCCATAAGGGCCCCGTCCTGGAGGCAAGCCCTTCAGACCATGGGGCACATCCGGTTATGTGAGTGATCCAGGCTGCCAGGGCTGCGAACAGCGCGAGATAGGCTGCAACGCATCCGAGCGCCAGGATCGCAAGTGGCAAGGGAATATAGCCGTAGGTGTGCATGCTGATGGTCAGCCAGTAGAGGCCAACCATGAAGTGCCCGAGTGCAAACATCCATGCACGTCCTGCTGCAGATTGTGCGGTGGGTGCCTGCCAGATGCAACGTACCAGCCATGCCATCAGGATGAGTTGTACTGCACTGAGTGCCCATGCTGGTAGCGGGTCAGGGGCAAAGCTCAGTGCGTGAAAAGCGCCTCCCAGAAAGAGGGCACCCGGCAGTCGCCATTTAGTCTGCAGGACATTGAGCATGCGAGCGTTAAACGTACGCAAGCAGAATGTGCGATTGCTCACCGCGTGCGCGTCGACCGAGCCTGTTCGGGCTGCGTCTGGACCTCGTTGTGGCCGCGACGTTTGACGCGTAGCCACAGTGCACGACGCGTATCGGCACGCAGGACTTCGATTTGCAGATCTTGATATTTGCAGATATCGCCACGCCTGGGAATATGCTCGAGCTCATGGGCGAGCCAGCCGCCGACAGTGTCGTAGTCGCCTTCGGGCAGGGTGGTCTGGAGCGTCTCGTTGAATTGCTCGATTTCGGTTGTCGCCTGGACACGCCAGGTTTTCAGACCATCGGCAAAAATTGTTTTTTCACCATCTACATCGTATTCATCTTCGATTGCGCCGACGATTTGTTCAAGCACGTCTTCGAGTGTGACCAGCCCGGTGATTCCGCCATGCTCGTCAATCACTACGGCAATGTGGTTGCGAATGCTGCGGAACTCCTGCAACAGTACATTCAGGCGTTTGGTCTCAGGAATAAAGACGGCAGGCCGAATCAGATCGCGCAAAGTGAGTGCGGGATCGACCATGTGGCGTAGCAGGTCCTTGGTCATCACCACGCCGATGATGTTTTCGCGAGAGCCTTCAAAAACCGGAAATCTGGAATGCGCTGTTTCGATGATTTGGGGCATCAGACTTTCAAGCGACTCGCTTGCATCCAGAATATCCATCCTGGCGCGCGGCACCATCACATCTTCGGCAGTTTGTTCGGATACGGCCAGCGCACCCTTGAGCATTGAATAGGAGTCTGCATCGATCAGGTCTCGGCCGCGTGCGGCTTCGAGCACAGCCATAATGCCTTCCCGGTCTTCGGGTTCGTGTCGCACCAGCGACAGAATCCGGTCAAGCAGCGAATGACGGGGGCGGGGAGGTTTGGCCGAAGGGCTGGGTGTTTCGGCAGCAGGATATGGATCTGACATTGTCCAAGGACAGAGTGACGGTATGGCTAGGATAACCCGAAAGTATAAGGATTGAGGTCGGTCAGGGAAGAATATAAGGGTCTGTGATGCCTAATTCGGCCAGCATGCTGGTTTCGAGGGACTCCATATGTTTGGCCTCACGGGCTTTGATATGGTCGTACCCAAGGGCGTGGAGTGTGCCGTGCATGGTCAGATGCGCCGCATGATCAAGCATTTTTTTGTGCTGTTCACGTGCTTCGCGGATGAGCACGGGCAGGCACAGCACGATATCGCCTGACGCGGTGCCGTCTGGCTGGACCCCATATTCAAAGGTGAGCACGTTCGTGGCGTAGTCCTTTTGCCGGTAGCTGGTATTGAGTGCGCGTCCTTCGCTGGCAGCAACCACACGGATGCCGAGCTGGACGCGATCAAACTGCACCAGACCATCCGCATGAGCTGCCTGAACTGCACGCTGCACCCAGCGGCGCAGTCTCCAGCGTGGCAGGCGTGCCTCTGCAACGCCATATTGAACCGAGAGGGTCAGCTCAGGAAGGATCTTGTTCGGCTTGCTCATAGGCATCCACAATGCGTGCAACCAGAGGGTGGCGCACCACGTCACGGCTGGTGAACCTTGTGACAGCGATTCCCTTGACCTCTTCGAGTACGCTGACTGCATGCGCTAGGCCGCTCTTGTGCCCTTTGGGCAGGTCAACCTGCGAAGGGTCACCCGTGATCACGGCTTTGCTGCCAAAGCCGATCCGGGTTAAAAACATTTTCATCTGCTCGGGAGTGGTGTTTTGTGCTTCGTCCAGAATGACGAAGGCGTGGTTCAGTGTGCGTCCGCGCATATAGGCAAGGGGCGCAATTTCAATCGTCTGTTTTTCAAACAGGCGCTGCACGCGTTCAAAACCCATCAGGTCATACAGTGCGTCGTAGAGGGGGCGCAGGTAGGGGTCGACTTTTTGTGCCAGATCGCCAGGCAGAAAGCCCAGTCGCTCACCGGCTTCGACCGCAGGACGCGTCAGGATCAGGCGTTGCACCGTATCGCGTTCCATCGCGTCAATTGCACACGCCACGGCCAGCCAGGTCTTGCCGGTACCCGCCGGACCCACTCCAAACGTGATGTCATGTTTAAGAATGTTGTTCAGGTAGTCTCGCTGTCGCGGCGTACGTGGACGTAAATCGCTGCGTCGCGTGCGCAGGGCGATATGGCCGCTTTCGTCGTCCAGAGGGGGAAACTCGGCGGGATCAAAGGTCTGGACAGACGGCGTGTGTGTGCGGCCGACGCCAATTTCAACCAGCCCGAGTTGAATGTCATCAATGGACAGTGCCCGCTGGGCAGCCATGTCATGCAAGGCAAAGAGCATTTTGCTGGCTGCTTCGCCGTGCGCGCCATGAATGGTAAATTTATTGCCGTGGCGTGAAATTTCCAGATCAAGCCCATCGGCGATCTGCTTGATGTTTTCATCCAGCGGCCCACACAAATTTGCTAGCTGCTGGTTATTGCCCTCGAGATTGATTTTTACCGGCATCGGACGACTGCGTGCGGAAGACTTGACGGGTGAACGGCTCATGCTTGATTGTGGCCTGTCGTGATTGCGGGTTCCTGGATTGCGACATGCGCGCGCAAGGTGTTGGTCATGGCTTCGGTAATGACAACGTCGATCATCTGGCCGATCAGTCTGGGGTGACCAGGAAAATTCACGATCCGGTTATTTTCCGTGCGCCCGCTGAGCTCGAGACTGTCGCGTGTGGAGGTTCGCTCAACCAGAATGCGCTGGGTCGAACCCACCATTGCCTGGGCAATCGCGCTTGCCTGCTCGTTGATCCGGGCTTGCAAGCGGTGCAGGCGCGCGAGCTTGACGCTATGGGGTGTATCGTCGGCCAGGTCGGCAGCGGGTGTGCCGGGCCTGCGTGAGTAGACAAAAGAATAGGACATGTCAAAACCGATCTCATCAATGAGCTTCATTGTTTTTTCGAAGTCTTCTTCGGTCTCGCCAGGAAAACCAACAATAAAGTCAGACGAGACGGTCAGCCCAGGGCGAGCAGCACGTAATTTACGAATGATGGATTTGAATTCAATTGCGGTATAGCCGCGTTTCATCGCGGCAAGCACATGATCGCTGCCTGCTTGCACAGGCAGGTGAATAAATGACACCAGCTTTGGCAAACGCGCAAATGCATCGGCCATGCGTGAAGTCATTTCCTTGGGGTGTGAAGTGGTAAAGCGAATGCGTTCGATCCCGGGAATTTCGTGCACATACTCGAGCAAGGTTGCAAAATCTGCGATCTCAGTACTGTCAGCCATTGTGCCGCGGTAGGCGTTGACGTTTTGTCCCAGCAGGTTGACCTCTTTGACTCCCTGATCGGCGAGATCGGCGACTTCAGTCAGCACGTCTTCAAAGGGACGGGATATTTCTTCGCCACGGGTGTAGGGCACCACACAGAAACTGCAATACTTACTGCAACCTTCCATGATGGAGACAAAGGCGGAAGGGCCCTCGACACGGGGGGGTGGCAGGGCATCAAACTTTTCAATTTCAGGAAAACTGATGTCTACCTGTGAGCGTCCCTCGGCTTTGCGGCGTGCGATGAGTTCAGGCAATCGATGCAAAGTCTGAGGGCCAAACACGATATCGACATAAGGCGCGCGATCAACGATGGCCGAGCCTTCCTGACTGGCAACACAGCCACCGACGCCAATAACGAGATTTGGATTGAGTTTTTTGAGGTGTTTGACACGACCAAGATCAGAAAAGACTTTTTCCTGTGCCTTTTCACGAACAGAACAGGTGTTGAACAGGATGACATCTGCGTCTTCTGGCGTTTGCGTAATCACCGCGCCATGTTCTTGCCCCAGGACGTCAAGCATTTTGTCCGAGTCATACTCATTCATCTGGCAACCAAAGGTGCGGATGAAAACTTTTTTGGGGGCAACCGGGGCCGCGGCTACACTCGCCGGGACAATAGGAATGATTTTTTGCATGATGGAGCCGAGGCGGGTGTTCATCCCGTGGGCAGAAAGAATAATGTTCTATGTTAACCCGGCGAGGCATATACATAAAAAAATCCCCCGCAACCAACCGTGCGGGGGATTCTTGATTGAAGGTGGCCTGATTCAACCTGCCAGCTGAAGAATTTACTCTTCGTAAGACTCTTCGAGTTCATCGACTTTTTTGACTGGTTTGATCATATCTTCGCGTTTGACACCCAGCCACATGGCGATTGCAGCGGCCACAAAGACGGAAGAGTAAATGCCGAACCAGATACCGATGGTGAGCGCCAGGGCAAAGTAATGCAGTGTCGGGCCGCCAAAAATCAGCATTGCCATGACCATCATCTGGGTTGAACCGTGGGTGATGATGGTGCGTGAGATAGTCTGTGTAATGGCACCATTAATCACGTCTACAACAGGCATTGAGCGCTCTTTGCGGAAGTTCTCACGGATCCGGTCCATGATCACCACAGACTCGTTGACAGAGTAGCCCAGTACAGCCAGTACCCCTGCCAGCACGGATAGCGAGAATTCCCAGCCAAAAAAGGCAAAGAACCCGAGAATAATCACCACATCGTGCAGGTTGGCCAGCACGCCGGCCACGGCGAACTTCCACTCAAACCTGACTGCAAGATAGACGACAATCCCGATGATGACAAAGAGCAGGGCAAGCAGTCCGTTTTCGACGAGTTCGCGACCCACCTGAGGGCCGACAAACTCGACGCGTCGCAGTTCGACCGTCGCATCGGACGCTTTGAGCGCTTTCAGGACGGTGTCACTTTGTGCCGCAGAGCTTTGGCCAGGTGCCAGAGGCAGCCTGATCATCACGTCACGAGAGGTGCCGAAGTTCTGTACTTGAAAGTCGGTATAACCCAGTCCTGATACCACTGTGCGCACTTGTTCAAGCGGCGCTGACTGGGTGTAGTTGACTTCCATGACTGTTCCACCTGTGAACTCAATCGACAGGTGAAAGCCTCGTGTCACGATAAAAAATACTGCTGCAACGAATGTCAGAAAACTGATGACATTCAAAATCAGCGCATGACGCATGAACGGTATGGTGCGACCGATTCGGAAAAGTTCCATGATCCGTATGTCTTCCGGTAATAAGCGGGCAGGTCCGTTAAGAACTGCCACGCATGAGTGTTTAGTCTTTAGGTGTCCAGACTGTACCAATCGAAATCGACTGGAGTTTTTTCTTGCGACCGTACCAGAGGTTTGCCAGCGCCCGTACACCAACCACCGAAGAGAACATCGAGGTCAGGATGCCCAGGCAGTGCACCACAGCAAATCCACGAATAGCACCAGAACCGAACACGAGCAGGGCCACACCAACAATCAGTGTGGTCAGGTTCGAGTCGAGAATGGTGCCCCAGGCGCGATCAAATCCAAGCGCGATGGCTTGTTGGGGAGATTCGCCGTTTCGGAGCTCTTCGCGGATGCGTTCATTGATCAGAACGTTCGCATCAATCGCCATGCCGAGGGTCAGTGCGATCGCGGCGATGCCAGGCAAGGTCAGAGTGGCCTGGAGCATCGACAGGATGGCCAGCAACAACAGGACGTTCAGTGCCAGGCCCAGCGTCGAAAACACGCCAAAGAGATGGTAGTACACCAGCATGAAAAGTGCGATTGCAACAAAACCGTAAAGGGTTGAGTTGAAACCCTTGGCAATGTTGTCTGCGCCCAGGCTGGGTCCAATCGTGCGTTCTTCGATGATTTCCATCGGTGCGGCAAGCGAACCTGCACGCAGCAACAAGGCTGTATCTGCGGCTTCTTCGGCAGTCATGCTGCCGGAGATCTGTACCTGTCCACCTGCGATTTCACCGCGAATGACTGGTGCAGTGACGACTTCGCCACGGCCTTTTTCAAACAGGAGAATCGCCATGCGCTTGCCGATGTTGTCACGGGTGACATCACGGAAAATGCGTGCGCCTTTAGAGTCGAGCGTCAGGTGAACCGCGGCTTGCTGCGACTGGTTGTCACGTCCTGCCTGGGCGTCCTGGAGGTTTTCGCCGGTCAGTACCACCTGGCGACGGACCAGCAGTGGCCGGCCATCGCGGTCAACATAGCGCTCAAGTCCAAATGGAACCGTTCCTGCTGCAAGTGCGCTGGATGCTGATGGTGAGTCGTCGACCATCCGGATTTCGAGTGTAGCGGTACGGCCCAGGATATCTTTGGCTTTTGCAACGTCCTGCACGCCAGGCAGTTGCACCACAATCCGGTCAGCCCCTTGTTGCTGGATGACTGGTTCAGCCACACCGAGTTCGTTGATGCGGTTATGTAGCGTGGTGATGTTCTGCTTGAGTGCGTTGGCCTGTACTGCGGTAATGGCGGCCTGGCTGAGTGTGCCGACCACTTGCAGTCTGGCACCATCGGTGCGTTCATTGAGCTGCAGATCGGGGTTGCGTGTGCGCAGCGTTGACACGGCACGGTCACGATTGGCCTCGCTTGAGAATGACGCGACGACTGACATGCCGCTGCGATCAATGCCTGTATTTTCAATGCGCTGATCACGCAGCGTTGCGCGCAAATCTGTCACAAGTGAGTCGTAACGCGCAGTCAGGGCCCCTTGCATGTCGACCTGCAGCAAAAAGTGCACGCCGCCACGCAGATCCAGCCCGAGATACATTGGGTGTGCACCCAGCGCACTGAGCCAGCCCGGTGAGGCAGGCAACAAATTCAGTGCCACAGTGTATGTGGGCTCGTTTGGATTGGGATTGAGCGATTTTTCAATCAGGTCACGTGCCTGGATCTGCACGTCTGTGCTGGCAAAACGCACGCGCACTGTGCCGACTGGGCCATTTTGTTCAAATGACGCACCAGTATTGGCGATATTGGCCTGGCGCAGGATGCCCTGTACGCGGTCAAGCGTGGCAGGATCGATCTTGAGCGTCGCTTTGGCGCTGGATACTTGCACCGCTGGCGATTCGCCGTAGAGGTTGGGCAGGGTATAGAGCAGTCCGATCACAACCGCGACCAGTACCGTCAGGTATTTCCAAATGGGATAGCGGTTCATTGCCGACTGGGATGAGAAAGGATTAGGCCCCGTCACATTACATGACGGGGCAATGCCGGGAAGGCTTACAGCGCTTTGATCGTGCCTTTAGGCAACACTGCGGAGACCGATGATTTCTGCATGACCACTTCAACTGGTTTGTCGGCCAGTTCTGAAATTTCGATGGTGACATAGGTGTCGTTGACTTTGCTGACTTTACCCAGCAGGCCACCGGCGCTGATCACTTCGTCGCCTTTGGCGAGTGCGGCGATTAATGCCTTGTGTTCTTTCGCACGCTTCATTTGCGGACGAATCATCAAAAAGTACAGAACTACAAACATCAGAACGATGGGGGCCATTCCCATCAACGAGCTGGCGGTATCGCCGGCCTGAGCCAGCACGATGCCGGTAATTGTTTGAGCAGACATTAAGGTCTCCTTTGTTAAACTTGGTTAGCGAGCTATTGTACCGATTTGGAGGCGCGGTCGAGTGCGAACTGTTTTCGCCAGCCCTCAAATGTACCGGAGCTGATGGCTTCACGCATTTCTGCCATGATCGTCAGATAGAAATGCAGGTTGTGCAGTGTGTTAAGTCTGGCACCTGTAATTTCATTGGAGCGCTGCAAATGATGCAGATACGACAGTGAAAAATTTTTGCAGGTGTGACAGCTGCAGGATGGATCCAGCGGCGTTGTATCGTCGCGATACTTGGCGTTACGGATTTTTACATCGCCAAACCGGGTAAATAGCCAGCCATTACGCGCGTTGCGGGTGGGCATGACGCAATCGAACATATCAATGCCGCTGGCGACGCCCTGGACCAGGTCTTCGGGCGTGCCAACACCCATCAGGTAACGCGGTGCCTGCTCAGGAAGACGCGGGGCAACGTGGGAAAGAATCCGCAGCATGTCTGCTTTGGGCTCTCCAACAGACAATCCACCGATGGCATAGCCATGAAAGCCGATTTCCTGCAGGCCTGCCAGAGACTCGTCACGCAAGGATTCAAACATCCCCCCCTGCACAATGCCAAACAGTGCGTTGGGATTGCCGAGTGCTTCAAAGGCTTCGCGTGAACGACGCGCCCAGCGTAGCGACATCCGCATCGAGCGCGCGGCTTCATCGCTTGTGGCGGGTCGGTCGTTGATCATGTAGGGCGTACATTCGTCAAACACCATCGCTACATCAGAGTTGAGTGCTGTCTGGATGCGCATCGACTCTTCGGGAGTCAGAAAAAGACGGGCGCCGTCGATTGGAGAGGCGAACTTCACGCCTTCTTCAGTAATCTTGCGCATTCCTTGCAGGCTGAACACCTGAAAACCACCCGAATCGGTGAGCAGTGGCTTGTGCCATTGCATAAAGCCATGCAGTCCGCCGTGTTTGGCAATCACTTCCGTGCCTGGTCGCAGCCAGAGATGAAAGGTGTTGCCAAGCACAATCTGCGCACCGACCTCGGTGAGTTCGTGCGGCATCATGGCCTTGACGGTGCCGTAGGTGCCCACGGGCATAAAAATTGGTGTTTCGACGACGCCGTGATTCAGTGTCATGCGCCCGCGTCGCGCCAGGCCTTCAGTCGCAAGCAATTCGAATTTAAGTCCAGCGCTCAGGGGGGGCAGTGCCGGGTGTGGGGTGTGTTCGGGGGTGTGCGTCACAGTGTGCGATTCCGTTCAAGAAACATGGCGTCTCCATAGCTGAAGAAACGATAGCGTTGATCAATCGCATGGGCATAAGCCGCTTTCATGGTGTCCAGGCCAATCATGGCTGCCACCAGCATCAGGAGTGTCGATTGTGGCAGATGAAAGTTTGTGATCATGGCATCGACCACCTGGTATTGAAATCCCGGGGTGATGAACAGCCGTGTATCGCCGGCGTGGGGGCCGAGGATCAGACGATTTTCGGGGTCCGTGATGGGATGTGTCTGCATCTGGGCTTTTGCTGCAGATTCAAGTGCCCGCACGCTGGTGGTACCAACGGCGATGACCCGTCCCCCAAGTGCCCGGGCCCGCGCGATCGCTTCGGTTGTGGCCTGGGGTACGGTGTACCACTCAGCGTGCATGATGTGTTCCGAGAGCTGATCGACGCGCACGGGTTGAAAGGTGCCTGCCCCGACGTGTAACGTGACGAAGGCACGGTTGACGCCGAGCTGTTCGAGCTGGGCAAACATTTCTTCATCAAAGTGCAGGCCCGCAGTGGGCGCAGCCACAGCACCGGGTGCGCGCGCGTAGACGGTCTGATAACGCTGATCATCTTGGGCATCAGGCGCGTGCGTAATATACGGGGGAAGTGGCATGGCGCCGTATTGCTCAAGGGCCTCCAGAACATCAGTTTTGAATTCCAGGATAAACAGGTCTTCTGCGCGTCCCAGGACGGTGGCCTCAATGGCCCCGGCCAGAAGCAATGTGCTGCCAGGACTCGGTGACTTGCTGGAACGCACATGTGCCAGCGCCTGTTTGTCGGAGGTGACACGTTCAATCAGGATTTCAACCTTGCCGCCTGTGGCTTTCTGGCCAAACAGTCGCGCCTTGATTACTCGCGTGTCGTTAAACACCAGCAGGTCGTGGGGCCGCAGCAAGCCGGGTACATCTGCAAACGACCGATCGAACTGGTTGCCGTATGCATCGATATGCAGCAGACGGCTTGATCGGCGCGTGATCGCCGGGGCCTGTGCGATCAGCTCGGTGGGCAGGTGGTAATCAAAATCAGCGACGGTCAGGGAATGGGGCACGTTCATTTTTCAAAAAGGAAGAGTCTGTCGCGTCTGTTTGATGCGTTGAATCAATGGTGGTTTATGTCAAGAGCGAGCATTTTAAGCTTGTCGCTGGCATTTTTTTGTATGCTGTGAAGATAAACACGTAAATAGGTGATCGCATGGGCGGGCAGATGGTACTGGGTTTGAAGCGTTTGGGGCAGTTTGCACGACTGGCGGTCGTGGCCGCAGCTGGGGCTGTTTCGGCGGCCTCTTATGCGCAATCCGGTATGCCGGCCGAGCTGGCACGAGCCTGGGCGCAGACCAAGTTGCCCGAGTCTTCCCTTTCGCTCGTGGTGCAGGAGATCGGAGGCCCCAGACTTTTTGCCGCGCATGCCGAGCAGCCGCGCAATCCTGCCTCTGTCATGAAACTAGTGACGACTTATGCTGCGATTTCAAGGCTTGGCCCCAATTTTGTCTGGAATACCGACTTTCTGGTTGGCGCGGATGCAAAGGTCAGTGATCAAGGCGTGTTGTCGGGTCCCTTGTATTTAAAGGCGGGAGGTGATCCCGTCCTGCTGGTGCAGGATCTTTGGCGACTGATGCGGGATATGCGTCTGCGCGGCGTGCGTGAGGTTTCGGAGATTATCGTTGACCGCTCTATTTTTGGCGAGGTCACGATTGATCCTGCCAGTTTTGATGGAGCGGCAGACCGCCCCTACAACGCGAGTCCCGATGCATTTATGGTGGGATTCGGTGCTTCTCGTCTCGTGTTCACCCCTGATCCTGCGACCCGTAGCTGGAAATCCTTCATTGATCCACCGATTCCGGGCGTGGAAATTGAGGGAAATATTGAATGGAGCGATGCCAAGTGTACGGGATCCCCTTCAATTTCAACGGATACGACGATGGCAGACGGCAATGTGCGTTTTCGTGTCTCGGGTCGTGCCGCAGCCTCGTGTGGAGAGTTTGACGTCTTCAGGCTGGCGCTCTCACAGCAGGAGTTTGGGGCCAGATTGCTCAAAAGCATGTGGCAAGAGGTTGGTGGAACGCTGGCCGGTCAGGTGCGAAGTGGCACAACTCCCGCGAACGCTGTTGCAATCGCCTCTCACCAGTCACCACCTTTGTCGGAGGTTATCAGGCTGATCAACAAGCGCAGTAACAACGTGATGACACGTGTGTTGTTGCTGACACTTGGTGCTGAGGCCGGTCGCAGGCCCGCATCTGTAGCAAGCAGCGCCGAGGTCGTTCGTGAGGTTCTGGCGCGTCAGGGGCTGCAGATGGCCGGGATGGTTCTGGATAACGGCTCCGGCCTTTCTCGTGTGGGCGTCGTCTCGGCAGATAGTCTGTCCCAGCTGTTGCAAAAAGCCTGGATGTCGCCTGTGATGTCTGAGTATGTTTCTTCGTTGTCTATTCTTGGAATGGATGGCACGGCGCGTAATCGCTTGCGTGAAACATCTACCCGCTCACAAGCGCATCTGAAGACGGGGTCTTTGCGTGATGTCCGCTCTGTTGCGGGGTATGTATGGGGTATGAGTGGCAAAAGGTATATTGTGGTGAGTATGGTGAATCATGAACGAGCTCACGATGCACGTTCATTCGAAAATGCACTCATTACTTGGTTGACGACACAATGAATAATCTGACGAAAAAAAAACTCCTTTCCGCGATGTCTGTTCTGCTGCTTGCAGTTGCAGGCGAGGCGCACGCGGATATGTGCAGTGCACGTTTTTTTCATAACGGAGGTGAAATTGAGATCGCCGGTTCTGGAATGCTGTCCATCAACGCACGGATGGCTTTCAGCCAAGTCAAGAAGTCAACGCCTGATGAGTGTCAGGCCCATGTGCGCGGATTCGCGAACTATGCGCTGATGGGACTGGTTTCAGGTTCAAACGACCTGGATCACCAGATGCTGGTGCAGGGAGCAAAGACCAGTTTGTCCAAACCCCAGCCCGGCAGGGCTGCAGAACAAGCCAATTTTGATATGCGGCTACTGAGTATCTTTGGTTATGGCACGCCGATCCAGTCTGCAGGACAACGTTTTCCCGCCCAGTCTTTTCGTATGACACTTGGTGATCCCAAGCAGGCCACAACACCTCTGACTGTTCGGATGGGTGAAAAAACGGTTGGCGCGCGACAGTCGATTCAAACTGCGCTGGGGCAGCAGTCTTGCTGGCCCGTTCGCTACGCACGTAGCACCGATGCGACGGTCGCCAACATCAGAGGGGTGACGATCCCATTGCCACAAATACAGTCGCAAATTACGGACTGGTTCTGTCCGCAGGCGAATCTGGTAATGAAGCAAGAGATTGAATATTCAGGGCAGCGTGGGGTGATTGAGGTCAAGTCTGTGAAGTAAAGAGGTGCGGTTGTCTGTCTGGCAGCGCACACTATATCCATTGGCCGGGCGTTGATTAATCTCTCGGTCATTCTTGATCTATCTCAAGTCCAGCCGCCGACATATATATGAAAGAGGCTGCTATGATGAATTCACACTATCTTCAGGAGCATGCCATGAAACAACAGGACTCAACCTCAACCGTCCAGGATGTCTCTTCTGTTCAGGAAAAACTGATTTCCACCATTAAATGCAGTCTGAATGATGCAGAAGCTCTCTTGCGTGAAGCAGCAAGTGCGACGGGCGATCGTGCCGTTGAGTTGCGCGAACAGGCGTTGACAACGTTACGTCAGTCCCGCGAAGCACTTTACGATGCACAGGATCAAGTCCTGGCTCAGGGCCGACGCGCCGTGCGCGTGACCGATGAGTACGTGCATGACAATCCATGGCAGGCTGCGGGCATTGCGGGCGTGGCTGGTTTGCTGATTGGTCTGTTGCTGAGCCGTCGTTAATACACGATGAGCATCAAGAAAACGATTGCTGGGGCAGCGTGCGATATCGTCGCCATGGTGCGTACGCGCATTGAATTGTTTGGCCTCGAGTTCAACGTCGAGACTTCACGTCTGTTTGGCATGCTTGGGCTCGCGTCTGCGGCTCTTGTATGTCTGCTGCTGTCAGCAGTCGTTTTTTCAATTTTGATTATTGCGTATTTTTGGGACACGCCACAGCGCTTGATTACGATTGCGTTGCTGGCTGCAGTCTACGGGGTTGCCGGGCTATGCATGCTTGCAATCCTGTGCCGCCGGTTGAAGTTTGCAGCAAGACCCTTTGACGCGACGCTGCAGGAACTGAACAGGGATTTGCAGATGCTGGCGTTGTTCAAACATGACGCACCCGCGCAGCAGTCAGAAGATATGGCAGAGCGTCAGGGTGAATCTCTGCAAGACAACAGCCGAGAGATGCGTCGCCGGAGTCCTCCATGACGTCTTCTCGAAGCAAGTCTTTTGACCGCGCTGTGCGCATTGAAGTGTTGCGCGCGCGCGCAGCAATTGAGCGGGATGTGCTGGTCAATCGCGTTGAAACGTTTTCGGATGACATCAATCCGTTAATCTGGTTGTCTAGGCTGACCCGAGCCGGTCGCCGGAGCTGGCTGAAAAAATCTGTAGATTTTCTCGCTCACTATCCTTTTATTACTTCCACACTTTCTTCAATGCTGTTGCGCAAGTCTTCAAAGATGGCGCGTGGAAGTGGGGTGGCACTTGCCGTGTTGCAGGCCGTTCTTGCGCAACAGGCGCGTGACCGCACGCCAGGGCCATAACTGTATGCGGGGTGTACCTGGCGGTTGCTTATAGTCCCAGCTCTCCCCACATTGCATCGACACGCTGTTTGGTCGCGGCATCCATATGGATAGGTTTGCCCCATTCGCGCTGCGTTTCGCCCGCCCACTTGTTGGTGGCATCCATCCCCATTTTCCCACCCAGACCAGAGACCGGCGAGGCAAAATCGAGATAGTCGATCGGCGTGTTTTCAACCAGTAGTGTGTCACGCACTGGATCCATGCGGGTGGTCATGGCCCAGATCACTTCCTTCCAGTCACGCGGATTGATATCCTCATCGACGACGACAATAAATTTTGTGTACATGAATTGTCGCAAAATGCTCCAGAGTCCGAACATGACGCGTTTGGCGTGGCCCGGATACTGTTTGCGTATGGATACAACCGCCAGACGGTAACTGCATCCTTCAGGTGGCAAGTAGAAGTCGATGATTTCCGGCAACTGGCGTTTGAGAATTGGCACAAACACTTCGTTGAGCGCGACCCCCAGCACCGCTGGTTCATCGGGCGGTTTGCCCGTGTAGGTGGAATGATAAATCGGGTTGCGTCGCATGGTGATGCGATCAACGGTAAAGACCGGGAACCAGTCCTGTTCGTTGTAGTACCCAGTATGGTCTCCATAAGGCCCTTCAAGCGCCAGTTCGTAGTCTGAAGGGGGCGGTGCATTGACGCCCTTGGGAACCTCAGGACGGATCGCGCGTGGATCGCTGCTTGGGAGCAGATGCCCCTCAAGCACGATCTCGGCAGTCGCCGGAACCGACAGGCTCGAGCCTATCGCTGAGGTGACTTCGGTTCGCGCACCACGCAGCAATCCAGCAAACTGGTATTCAGACAGAGAGTCTGGCACGGGCGTGACGGCACCGAGAGTGGTCGCCGGGTCCGCACCGAGCGCAACGGCAACAGGAAAAGGTGTGCCTGGGTGTGCAAGTGCGTGATCACGAAAATCGAGGGCGCCGCCCCGGTGTGACAGCCAGCGCATGATCAGTTTGTTGCGACCAATCACTTGCTGGCGGTAAATCCCGAGATTTTGCCGGCGTGCGTTCGGGCCGCGCGTAATCACCAGGCCCCAGGTTAAAAGCGGTGCAATGTCACCTGGCCAGCAAGTCTGTATCGGGAGCCTGGCGAGATCGACATCCTGGCCTTCCCACACAACCTCCTGGCAGGGCGCTGCGCGAACGTTTTTGGGGCTCATATCCCAGAGTGCGGACTTGAGCATGGCGACTTTGGCCAGTGCGTCCTTGAAGCCTTTTGGTGCTTCGGGCTCGCGTAAAGAGGCGAGTAATTCACCAATATCACGCAAGGCGGCAGTATTTTCCGCGCCCATTCCCTGTGCCACACGGGTGGGTGTGCCAAATAAATTCGTGAGCACGGGCATCGTTGAGTCGACACCATGGCTGGTGGTGTGTTCGAATAATAAAGCCGGACCTTGCGCCTTGAGGACACGGTCAGAAATTTCGGTCATTTCAAGCTCGGCGGCGATCGGACGACTGATCCGTTTGAGGTCACCTTTGCGCTCAAGTTGGCCGATAAAATCTCTTAAGTCTTTGTATTTCAAGGTGTCCACTCGCTAAAACGGTTACATTTCCAAAGATGAATGGAAGGTTAACATCCGCGTCCTCACGTTTTGTTGGGAGGCACTGATGCCAGTTTCTTCGGCAATCACACTGTTTCGCCACCTTGCTGGTGGTCTGTACCGGAATATGTCCGAGATTGTGCGCACCTGCGCGATCTATCTGGGCATTGCTGTGCTTGTGGCGACAGTGATGGTGTCCAGCATGCCAGGCTTGCGCTCGCAGGCACTGCAAATGCATGGCGCACTGTTATATGCCCTGGCACCCGATGCCTACGGCCCGCCGCCCTCCGCCATCACGCAGGGACCGATTGCTCCAATCATTGGTGCGATTTCCATGGATGCGATTCCGGGCGATGTCTTGCCGGCCTTGAGCACTGATAAGGCCACCAGCCGTCCCATCGATCAGAATGGACCAGCTGCTCCAGCTGCTCCATCTGCAGCACCTGCGGGTGCAGGACCAAACCTCGCCCTGGCAAAGGCGGCAGAGCCTGCCAAGCCCGCGTCCAGCGAGACCTCCGCTCAGATTCTCTCCCGTCTGGGGGTCTCGCCAAATCAGCAGGATGCGCTCATTAAATATATTTCACGCAAATATCTGATTGCCATTGATGCTGCCGCGATGTTTGTTGACACCACCTTTATCGTGGGTTCAGAGCTGCGGGTAGACCCATTGCTGCTGCTCTCGGTCATCGCGACTGAGTCACGTTTCAATCCTTACGCAGGCAGTCAGGCTGGCGGCCCGACCGGCTTGATGCAGGTGGTGCTGAGCGTACATCGCAATAAGTTTTCAAAATTTGGTCGGGCTGAGTCGATGGCGTTTAATCCTGTTGCCAATGTCCGTGTCGGCGGACTGATTCTTGCCGATTGCATCAGTCGCCGGGGATCTATTCAGCAAGGGTTGTTGTGCTACTGCGGCGCTGCGAGCGCGAGCACGGATGGGGGCTACACCGAAAGGGTGATGGCTGAGCGCCGCCGCCTGGCGCTCGCGGGATCCATCACGCTCAAGGACTAGAACGAGTTGCTGAGCAATGCGTATCTGGCGCCGGACGTGTCAGGTCGCGCTGTCTTGAACTAACTCAGGTAGTTTTTCATTCTGAGCACGGCTTGCTCCAGACGATCGAGCCCGGTGGTGTAAGAAAACCGCATGGTATGACGTGCATGGGTGGGGCCAAAGTCCAGCCCCGGGACCGCGGCTACACGTGCGCCATGCAGCAGCGACGACGAAAAAACGCTGCTGTCATTGGAGTGCGCAGAAATATCCCCATAGACATAGAACGCGCCATCCGGTTTGACTGGCACGCGAATGCCTATTTCTTCGAGTGCCGGCACCAGGTAGTCCCGCCTTTGCTCAAAGGCCTGGCGGCGTTGCTCGAAGATGGCCAGAGACTCGGGTGCAAAGCAGGCAATGGCGCCGTGTTGTGCGAGCGTGGGTGCGCAGATCACCAGGCTGGCTGCCATTTTTTCGATGGGGGCCACCATGTGTGGTGGGACGACCATCCAGCCTAGTCGCCAGCCGGTCATATTGAAATATTTTGAAAAGCTGTTCAGGATGATGACGTTGTCATCGAGCGCTAGTGCAGATTGCCTCTCACCGTTGTACGACAGGCTCAGATAGATTTCATCCATCATGACAAAGCCGTTGCGTGCATGGACCGCGCGAATAATCCGGTCGAGTTCGTCGCGTGGGATCGATGTGCCTGTCGGATTGCTGGGGGAGGCGATCAGTACACCCCGGGTGGCGGGACCCCAATGCTGTTCAATATCGGCGCATGAGAGTTGATACCGGTTTTCGGGCGTGGTAGGGATGAGTTTGGTGCACCCCCCTGCGGCACTGATAAAGTTGCGATTGGGGGGGTAACAAGGGTCAGGCATCAGGACTTCGTCGCCCGGATTGACGAGTGCCATGGCTGCGAGCATCAGTGCGCCACTTGCACCTGAGGTCACAATGACTCTGGAGGGGTCAAGCTTGACGCCCAGATGGTTTGCATAAAATCCGGCAATGGCTTCGCGTAATTCGGGGATGCCTGCAGGAGATGAATAACCACTCAGGCCGGCACGTGCAGCACGTTCCATTGTCTCTACCACCAGCGGAGCTGCGGTAAAGTCAGGTTCGCCGACGCCCAGGCTGATAATGTCTATTCCTGAGCGCTGGAGTGCCGAGGCTTCTTTAAACAGTTCAACTGCATGAAAAGTCACCGTATCATGCGTGCGAGCGGCCAGTGCTGTCATTTTTAATCTCCAATCGGGAACAGAATTGTAGTGGTTTCACCAAACTCCAGACGCGCCTTTCTGCTTGGGCGCAGAACTCCTCCAACCTCCTGGGGTGCATTTTGTGCACGCCTGTCACGCACTTGCAGCGGCAGGGTGCACTGGCACAAGGATCCCGCCCGTTATCAGGCATGGCTTGTTCCTGCGCGGGAGACGGACATGTTGCACGCGCATGCGTTGTGCCGTGAATATGGTGTAAAAATTGCACTGGCAGGGGCCGCCGAAGGGGGTGAGATTGATGCTGCGCCTGTCTTGATGGTTGAGGCGGGTGCTGCCTGGGCCAGTCTGGCTCAGGCAGGTGCCAGCGGAACATTGTGGCGTGCCGACGCGGGCTGCAGCATCGCGCGCGTGCAAGCTTTGGGTGTCGCGGGTGTGCAAGGCGCGGACCCGGCGCTAAACGTAGCACAGTGGCTGGCCTCTGCGGCTTGCGCGCGCTGGCACACGGGTCAGGTCGGACAGAGTGGGATTGAACGCGTGCAGATCATGCTCGGCGACGGGACAATCGAAGTATTAGGACCCTTCGGTGCGGATGCGGTGACGCCGCTGCGTAGTCTGACTGTCCAGAAGATGGTTCCAAGGCTCTTTGAGCTCGCAGGCTCTGCAGAAGCGATCCTGTGTGCGCAAACTGCTCACTGGCCGGCCAGGTTCAGGCTGGACGCTCTCATGCCATCAGGAGGAGAGGTCAATCTCGCCTGGTTGATGGCTGGCCATGGCGGATCCCTGGCCTGGGTGCAGGCAGTCTGGTTCAGGACCACGCCTCCCCGGAGTCTTGACAATCAGCCCTGCGGGCAAGCAGAAGATCCCCGGATCGTGGCTCAAGCGCAGGAACTTGACCGACAGCTCAAGGCGTGCTTCGATCCTCTTGGGGTTTTTCCCTCGATTCCTCCACCAAAGGGGCTAGAATCGGCATCTTGAAAGGTTGACTCATACGGTAGATTCACATCATGGAAGAAAATTTTCGCAAAGCTGCTCTTGAATATCACGAGCAAGGACGTCCTGGAAAGATTTCGATTGCCCCGACCAAACAGTTGTCCAATCAGCGCGATCTGGCGCTGGCATATTCACCTGGTGTGGCTGCGGCGTGCGAAGAGATCGTGATCGATCCCGCAAATGCCTTTCGCTATACCGCACGTGGCAACCTGGTTGGTGTGATCACCAACGGGACTGCTGTGCTTGGTTTGGGCAATATCGGTCCTCTGGCTTCCAAGCCTGTCATGGAAGGCAAGGCGGTGCTATTTAAAAAGTTTGCTGGTATCGATGTGTTTGACATTGAAATCAATGAACAGGACCCTGACAAACTGGTTGAGATCATCGCCGGTCTTGAGCCGACCTTTGGCGGCATCAATCTCGAAGACATCAAGGCACCAGAGTGTTTTACAGTTGAGCGCAAGTTGCGCGAACGCATGAATATCCCCGTGTTTCATGATGACCAGCATGGCACCGCTATTTGTGTGTCGGCTGCGTTTATCAATGGCCTGGCGGTGGTGGGCAAGGATATCAAGCAAGTCAAAGTCGCAGTGTCTGGCGCAGGCGCTGCCGCGCTGGCCTGTCTGGACTTGATGGTAGATCTCGGTTTGCCGCTGAAAAATATCTGGATCTCCGATATTGAGGGTGTGGTTTACGAAGGCCGCAAGGTCCTCATGGATCCTGATAAAGAGCGCTTTGCACAAAAAACAGATGCCCGCAAACTGGCGGACATCATGCACGATGCAGATGTCTTTCTGGGTTTGTCCGCAGGCGGCGTACTCAAGCCCGACATGGTCAAGAGCATGGCCAAGCGGCCGTTGATCCTGGCGCTGGCCAACCCGAATCCTGAAATTTTGCCAGCTGACGCACACGCTGTGCGTGATGACATCGTCATGGCGACTGGTCGCTCGGACTATCCGAATCAGGTCAATAACGTGTTGTGTTTCCCTTATATCTTCCGGGGTGCGTTGGATGTGGGCGCCACAACCATCACGCGCGAAATGGAGAAGGCCGCAGTGGTGGCCATTGCCAAGCTGGCTCAGGAAGAACAGAGTGAAGTCGTGGCAGCTGCCTATGGCACTTACGATGTTGCGTTTGGTCCCGAGTCTTTTATTCCCAAGCCCTTTGATCCTCGACTGATTGTACGGATCGCGCCTGCCGTGGCAAAGGCTGCAATGGAGTGTGGCGTGGCAACCCGCCCGATTGCGGATCTTGATGCGTACGTTGAGCAGCTTGAGCAATTCGTCTATCGCTCGGGTGCCTTCATGAAGCCACTGTTTTCGGCTGCGAAGTCCTGTGTCAGAGAAGGTGGTAAAGCGCGCATTGTTTTCACCGAAGGCGAAGACGAACGTGTCCTGCGCGCGGTGCAGGTGATTGTTGATGAAAAGCTCGCCAAGCCGATTCTGGTCGGACGTCCCTCGGTGCTGACTGCGCGCATCGAAAAATTTGGTTTGCGCTTGCGTCTGGGCGTCGATGTTGAAGTCACGAACCCCGAGTTTGACGAGCGCTTTCATGACTACTGGACGCTTTATTGGGAAGAAATGTGTCGTAACGGTGTGACCAAGGAAATGGCTCGCGTTGAAATGCGGCGTCGTCTGACCTTGATAGGTGCGACCATGGTCCGCATGGGTGATGCAGATGGCATGATCTGCGGCACGGTGAGCGGCTATGCCGATCATCTGCGCTATATCGACCAGATGATCGGTAAGCTTCCTGGCACCACCACCTACGCTGCAATGAGTATTTTGCTGTTGTCCGAGCAGACCATCGCATTGGTGGATACGCATATCAATGATGACCCGACAGCCGAACAGATTGCCGAGTTCACAATTGCTGCGGCTCAGCAGATGAGAAGGCTGAATCTGATTCCAAAAGTTGCCTTGTTGTCACGATCGAATTTTGGTTCCGGCAGCTCAGCCTCGGGTGCAAAGATGCGTGCTGCGCTTGATCTGATTCGCGTGCAGGCTCCAGACCTTGAAGTCGACGGCGAGATGCATGGTGATTGTGCACTCGATGAGTCGTTGCGTATGCGAATCCTGCCGTCTTCTACGCTGAAGGGTTCTGCCAATTTGCTGGTATGCCCCAATGTGGATTCAGGCAACATTGCCTACAACTTGTTAAAGACGACTGCTGGCGGAAACGTGGCCGTCGGACCTTTCCTGTTGGGGGTGAACGCGCCGATTCATATTCTGACTTCGAGCGCCACGGTGCGGCGTATCGTCAATATGACGGCACTTACAGTGGTAGAAGCCAACCATCCCCGACACGCCTGAAACAATTAACAGGTAATGTAAAAAATATTTTGTAGTGGGTGGTAGCTTCTCCATGTAGTAAGTGTTACAAGACAATAAATAGATCTCCGCCTGTGTGGTCTGCAGGCGGATCAGATACAACGTTTAAACGCAATGGGGCCTTGAATCAGGAGCCACCAGTATGGGTAAAACAGTCGATCCGAAATTGCGACAATTGTTGCAAAAAGGCGGTGATATCGATCCGCAAAAGGATCTTGATGCGCTTGAGGCCGTGGCAAAAGAGCGTGGCCTGGCTTGGTGTGTGGCTGATTGTGAAAAAGCGCGCAGCTGGTCTGCCGTGTTCCGTGCTGTAGTCAAGGCCGTGGATTACCCCCAGTTTTTCGGTGGTGATTTTGATGCCTTGTATGACTGTCTGAGTGACACGTTGCTTGATCAGAAAGAAGGTGTGGTACTGGTGTTTGACAAGTTACATTCAGCTGACCCTGCGATCGTCAATGAGGGTAAGGAATTTCTTGAGATTCTGAATAATGCAGTGCAGTTCGCTCAGGAAAATGGCCGTGTCTTTATCTTTGGTATTCACCATGCCGGCAAGCATCCCGAGGCGGTGCCCGGGGTGGTAAACAGCTGGAGCAATACGCCGGCTTGAGCCCGTAGCTTGCGCGTCGTTTTGTTCGTTACCAGGCGAGCAGGGCCGTTGCCGCAGCTACCATGGCTAGTGCTGCGGTTTCTGTTCGCAGAACTCTTGTGCCAAATTTGACTGACTGCACGCCGAGCTTGTGTGCACAGTCAAATTCCTGATGACTCCATCCGCCTTCCGGTCCGATCAGCAGCGTCAGTGCAGGGTTGACATGCAGGTTGGCCGCGGGGCTTTGAAGCCAGGTGCTAAAGTCTTGTGCGCCCTCGGGTTCGCACAATAATCGAGTGTGGCTGGATGGCTCAGCGAGTGCTTTTTCGAGACTTTGAGGAGCCTGGATCTGCATCAGCCGATTGCGTCCACATTGCTCTGAGGCGGACTCGATGGTCCGCTGCCAGTGCGCCAGGCGCTTTTCCAGTCGTGGACCGGAAAGTTGCAGGACGCTTCTCTGTGCCGCGATCGGGACAATGCGATGCACGCCGAGTTCTACAGCTTTTTCTATGATCCAGTCCATTTTGTCGCCTGAAGGCAGGCCTTGCAGCAGGGTGATCTGTCCCGCGAGTTCAGCTTCGCGCGCTTGCCGTTCCCCAAGCACCACCACAGCAACTTTCCCATTGAAATCAACGGTCCCAGTGATTTCTCCTCCCTGCCCATCAAACAAAACGATATTGCTGCCCGCTTCGAGACGCAGCACCCGGATGTGGTGGGCAACAGACTCGGGAACGGTGAAAGTCTGGTTCTCAGCAAGGGGTTCGGAACAGTAAAAACGGGGGCTTGGCATGCGTCTGGCTCGTGAGGGAACTGGGTGGAAGTACGGGTGGTAAAATCTTTGGTCTTTTAACCTATTTAACAGCAATCAGCCAAACCCAAGTGATGAGCCAAACTACAGCCACCCCCGTCAAACTGGCCGATGCGATTCGTGCCCTCGCTATGGACGCCGTCCAGCAAGCTAACTCGGGACACCCCGGCGCGCCCATGGGCATGGCTGAAATGGCACAAGCTTTGTTTACCCGTCACTTGCAGCACAACCCCGCTGATCCGGCCTGGGCCAATCGCGATCGTTTTGTGCTGTCCAATGGTCATGGCTCGATGTTGATTTATGCATTGTTGCATCTCACGGGCTACGATCTGCCGATGGACGAGCTGCGCAAGTTCCGCCAGCTCCACTCCAAAACACCTGGCCACCCCGAAGTTGGCGTGACACCAGGCATTGAGACCACCACGGGCCCCCTGGGCCAGGGGCTGGCCAATGCAGTCGGCATGGCTCTGACAGAATCCCTGCTGGCGGCTGAGTTCAACCGCCCCGGCCATGCGATTGTCGACCATCAGACCTATGCGTTTGTAGGTGATGGCTGCCTCATGGAAGGCATCTCGCACGAAGTCTGTTCACTGGCGGGTACTTTACGCCTGTCCAAATTAGTGGTGCTGTACGACGACAACGGTATTTCAATCGACGGTAAGGTTGAGAACTGGTTTGCCGATGATACGGCCAGGCGTTTTGAGGCCTACGGCTGGAATGTCATCAAAGTGGCCGATGGTCACAATGTGGATGCGGTAGACCAGGCGATTGCGCAGGCAACCCTGCTGGGTCAGCAACATAACCGTCCGACGCTGATCGTTTGCCGGACCGTGATTGGTCATGGTGCCCCAACGGTTGCAGGAACGGATAAGGTTCACGGCGCGCCGCTCGGTGCAGATGAAATCGCCGGTACGCGACTGGCAATTGGCTGGCCCTACGCACCATTCGAAATTCCTGAAGCTGTTTATCAGGGCTGGGACCAGCGCCCGGCGGGTGCAAAGACCCAGTCCGACTGGCAACAGGTTTTTGATGCCTATGCGGTGGAGTTTCCGGCCGAAGCGGCTGAGTTTATGCGCCGCATGCGTGGTCAGTTACCGGCAAATTTTGCTGAGATCTCACAAAAATTGCTAGCTGAGACCAATGCCAAGGCTGAGACCATTGCGACCCGCAAAGCTTCACAGCTTGCAATTACCACGCTCGTTCAAGCCTTGCCCGAGATGCTGGGTGGTTCGGCCGATTTGACAGGTTCAAACTTTACAGACTGGAAGGGTGCTGTCGCGGTGCGTGCAGGCGAGCATGGTGTCCAGTTTGGTCGCCACATCAATTACGGCGTGCGCGAGTTCGGTATGGCTGCCATGATGAATGGCATGGCTCTGCATGGCGGGTATCTTCCGTTTGGCGGGACCTTCCTGACCTTCTCCGACTATTCGCGCAACGCCCTGCGGATGGCTGCGTTGATGAAGCAACGCGTGGTGCATGTCTTTACCCACGACTCGATCGGTCTGGGTGAAGACGGCCCAACCCATCAGTCCATCGAACATGCCAGCAGCCTGCGCCTGATTCCAAATCTTTCACTCTGGCGTCCTTGCGATACGGTCGAAACCACGGCTGCCTGGCTGGCCGCCGTTGGGCGCCCCTCGAGCATCGGGATGGATACGCACGATGGTGGTCCGACTGCTTTGCTGCTGTCGCGCCAGAATTTACCGTTTGTGACACGTAGCGCTGAGACGCTTGCTGCGGTTGCACGTGGCGGATATGTACTGGTTGATGCCGCCCAAGCGCGTGCTGCCATTATTGCGACAGGTTCTGAGGTCGGTATCGCGATCGAAGCCCAAAAGTTGCTAGCTGCAGAGGGGATCGCCGTCCGTGTGGTCTCCATGCCGAGCACCGATGTGTTTGACAAACAGGATGCCACCTGGCGCGCGCAGGTTCTACCCAAGGGCATGCCACGCGTAGCCGTTGAAGCGGGCGTGACCGCATTCTGGCACAAGTATGTTGGTCTCGACGGTGCGGTAGTGGGAATCGACACTTATGGTGAATCTGCACCGGCCGGCACATTATTCAAGCATTTTGGCCTGACGGCTGAAAAAGTAGCCCAGGCAGTCAAACAGGTTTTATAAAATTTCAAACTAGGAGCATGTTGTCATGACAATTCGCGTTGCTATCAATGGCTATGGCCGTATCGGCCGCAATATTTTGCGTGCGCACTACGAAGGTGGAAAAAAACACGATATCCAGATCGTTGCAATCAACGACCTGGGTGATCCAAAGACCAATGCCCATTTGACCCAGTACGATACTGCACATGGCAAATTTCCAGGTACCGTTGGAGTCGAAGGCGACTTTATGGTTGTCAATGGCGACAAGATTCGCGTGCTGGCAAACCGTAATCCGGCAGAACTGCCCTGGGGCGAGCTCAACGTGGATGTCGTGCTTGAGTGCACAGGTTTTTTTACCACTAAAGAAAAAGCTTCGGCTCACATCAAAGGTGGCGCCAAGAAAGTCATTATTTCAGCGCCTGGTGGCAAAGACGTTGATGCAACCGTCGTGTTTGGTGTGAACCATACCGTGCTCAAGAAAGAGCACACGGTGATTTCCAATGCTTCATGCACAACCAACTGTCTCGCACCGCTGGTTCAGCCTTTGCACGAAAAACTGGGTGTGGTGACGGGTCTGATGACCACCATTCACTCCTATACCAACGACCAGGTGCTGACCGACGTTTACCACGAAGATTTGCGTCGTGCCCGTTCCGCCACCATGAGCATGATTCCTACCAAAACAGGTGCCGCTGCGGCTGTTGGTCTAGTGTTGCCTGAGCTCAATGGCAAGCTGGATGGTTTTGCGATTCGTGTTCCAACTATCAATGTGTCTCTGGTTGATCTGTCGTTTATTGCCAAGCGCGATACGACTGTCGATGAAGTCAACGACATCCTGAAAGCAGCTTCCGAAGGTGCGCTTAAAGGCATCCTGACATACAACACAGAGCAACTCGTTTCAGTTGACTTCAACCATAACCCAGCCTCGAGCAACTTTGATGCCACGCTGACCAAAGTTTCAGGTCCGTTGGTTAAAGTGTCTTCCTGGTATGACAACGAGTGGGGCTTTAGCAACCGGATGCTCGATACAACCGTTGCATTGATGTCAGCAAAATAATTGCTGCACATGAAAAGGGGCCCTTCGGGGCCTCTTTGCTGTGCACGCCTCCATCCTTTAGTCTTTTCGGTTCTTCAATCATGACGACTGTTCTTACGCTTTCTGCTCTTGCTCAGTCTGGCAAGCTCGCTGGCAAACGGGTTTTTATCCGTGCCGATCTGAATGTGCCTTTTGATGGTGCAGGCAATATCACTGAAGACACACGTATCCGCGCATCCGTTCCGGGTATCAAGCTGGCGCTAGACGCTGGTGCTGCCGTCATGGTGACCTCTCACCTTGGACGCCCGACCGAGGGCACGCTTGCGCCCGCTGATTCGCTGGCTCCAATTGCCAAACGTCTGTCTGAATTGCTGGGTATGCCTGTGCCCCTTTTGCAAAATTGGGTAGAGGGAGTGAGCGTCGCGCCCGGTCAAGTGGTCCTGCTTGAAAATTGCCGTGTCAATCCCGGCGAAAAAAAGAATGATCCAGTGCTGTCAAAGAAAATGGCTGCCTTGTGTGACGTCTACGCAAACGATGCCTTTGGTACCTCGCACCGCGCCGAAGCCACTACCTACGGGATTGCAGAGTTTGCGCCCATTGCGTGCGCTGGCCCACTGTTGCAGGCTGAGCTGGAGGCCCTGGGACGTGCGTTGCATGCTCCTAAGCGTCCTCTCGTGGCGATTGTTGGTGGTTCAAAAGTTTCAACCAAACTTTCAATTCTCCAGTCACTGGCGGATAAAGTTGATCAGTTGATTGTGGGTGGCGGTATCGCCAACACCTTCATGCTGGCAGCTGGTCTACCCATCGGCAAGTCGCTGGCCGAACCTGAACAGCTCGAGCAAGCCCGTGCCGTGATGGAAAAAATGCAGGCACGCGGTGCTGCGGTACCCATCCCCACTGACGTCGTGTGTGCCACAGAATTTTCTGCCACAGCAAAAGCAACAGTCAAAGCGTCAAAGGATGTTGGCCCCGATGATTTGATTCTGGATATTGGTCCTGATACCGCTAATCAGCTTGCAGCCATTCTCAAACAGGCCGGTACGATCGTCTGGAACGGCCCGCTTGGTGTGTTTGAGTTTGCCTCGTTTGCCAACGGTACTGAAGTGGTCTCGCATGCCATTGCTGACTCCGAGGGCTTTTCGATTGCTGGCGGTGGCGATACGCTTGCTGCGATTGCAAAGTTCGGGATTACCGAGCAGGTCGGCTACATCTCTACCGGTGGTGGTGCCTTTCTTGAGTTTCTGGAAGGCAGAACGCTACCCGCCGTGGACATTCTGCAAAAGCGCGCTGCGCAGCTTTAGTCCACAATGAAGAGAGTCGCACCTGTCAGCGTTGAAGACTGGTGCGGCTCAGCGTGATCTGCAACCTGATAACTCATGCCAGGCGCCAGATCAAAGCTGCGACCGTCTTTGAGTAAAGTGTGCAGGGAACCTGTCAGGCACAGCAGGATGTGGCCTTTTTCGCACCAGTGGTCGGCCAGATAACCAGGCGTATATTCGACCATTCTGACTCTGATCGTCCCGAACTGGCATGTCCGCCAGAAGGCTTTGCCCGTTGTGCCCGGATGCTCGGTGATGGGGATGGTGGACCAGTCGGTCGTGCCAAACGGAATCTCTTGAATATTCATAGTTGTGCGGATTCACTTGAAATTTATTGAATTTGCCCCCATTGTTAGGGTTATTCAATCTTTTGGGTGCGCTTCGAGCCACCTTGCTCATGGAATTCAAAGACTACTACAAGATTCTTGAAGTGCCACGCGATGCCTCTCAGGATGATATCCGCAAGGCATACCGTAAGCTCGCCCGCAAATATCATCCGGATGTGAGTAAAGAAGCCAATGCTGAGTCTCGCATGCGCGACGTCAACGAAGCCAATGATGTGCTGCGCGATGCTGAAAAGCGCGCCGAGTACGATGCGCTCGCTGCAGGTGTCTCTGGTGGCAACGGTGCGGCACCTCCACCAGGGTGGGATCGCGGCTTTGAGTTCTCGGGCGCCGGTGGTGCGGGTGATGCAGATTTTCAGGACTTCCTCAATGGCATGTTCAAACAGGCAGCGCGCAAGCGGCAGGGTTTTGCCGCTGGGCGGGGCGCTGGTCCTGGCGGTGGCTTCGACGGGCACGCTGGCGGACAGGCTTTCAAGGTGCGTGGCGAAGATCATCATGCTGATATTGAAATCTCGCTCGAAGACAGTTTTGCCGGGGTGACCCGTGAGCTGAGTTTGCGTTCAGTTCAGCTAGACGATCAGGGAAGGCCTTACATGGGTACGCGCACGCTGAGCGTGCGTATTCCGACGGGTGTGCGTGAAGGGCAGATGATTCGCCTGTCTGGTCAGGGTATGCCAGGTGAAGGTGGTGGAGAGTCAGGCGACCTGTTCCTGACAGTCCGGTTCGCGCCGCACCCCGTGTATCAGGCGGATGGGCGTGATTTGAAAATGCATTTGCCCATTACACCCTGGGAAGCCGCGCTGGGGGGACAAGTCCATGCCCCAACCATGCAGGGTGAAGTCGAAGTCAATATTCCTGCAGGAAGCAAGCAAGGTGGCAAGTTGCGCTTGCGTGGCAAGGGGCTGCCAGGTGATCCTGCGGGTGACCTGTACTTGACGCTTGATATCGTTTGGCCACCGGCAGATAACGATGCCACGCGTGCTGCCTATCAGCAGCTTGCAAAGGCTGCCGCATTCAATCCCCGTCGTCATCTGGGAGTTCAGTCATGAACACAGTCACCGTTTGTACCGCCCTGATGGTGGACCAGGATGCCCCCGTTACCATTGATGAACTTGCACGTTTTTGTGAGCAACAGACGCAATGGGTGGTTACACTGGTCGACCAGGGCATACTGCCTCCTGCACAAGGGCAATATCCGGAGCAATGGGTTTTTACCAGCGTCTCAGTGACGCGTGCGCGCCATGTAGCTCGCCTGCAACGGGATTTTGAAGTGAATCTCGACGCGGCTGCCCTCATGTTGGATCTGATGGAAGAAGTGCGTCATTTACGGGGCCGTCTTGCAACGTTCAAGTAATGCATATTTATTCTTTTAAGTAATAAGCAAATTACTTATCGGTCATTTCGGATATATAGGGATTGGCCTAAACTGCCAATCCCGGTTCGTAGCTCGGACCTTTACATCCCAATGACTGCAGGCACTGCTTAACGCTGTGCTGACTGGATCTTTATGAATGCCCGGCCGCCAGGTTCCCCTCCCTACGTATTGCAGGCTCAAGGCTTGCGACTTCAGTATGGCGATGCGGCTCCGCTGATCTCTGGTCTGGACCTCGCCGTCGCCGCGGGTGAAATCGTAGCGATTCTTGGTCCGAGCGGTGTGGGCAAATCCAGTCTGCTCCGTATTCTTGCAGGTTTGCAACAGGCCTCTGCCGGAGCGGTGATGGTCGATGGCGAGCCCATTGATGGCACGCACCCACGTGTCGCGATGGCGTTTCAGGATCCAAGCCTGCTGCCCTGGCTGACGCTGGAAAAAAACGTGGCCTTTGGTCTGGATTTTCGTCATCAGCCACGCTTGACGGCGGCTGAAAAAAATCAACGCGTTACAGCTGCCATTCGCGAAGTGGGTCTCGAACATGCCCGGCTGCGCATGCCGGCTGAGTTGTCTGGTGGGATGGCACAGCGTACCGCTCTTGCGCGCTGTGTGGCGAGGCAACCAGAAGTGATTCTGCTGGACGAACCCTTTGGTGCCCTGGATGAAGTGACTCGCGCGGCGATGCAGCGACTCTTGCTCACACTGCGCGAAGACCTGGGCACTGCAGCCGTACTGATCACGCATGATATCGATGAGGCCCTGCAAGTGGCCGATCGCATCGTCTTGCTGGGGGGCGCGCCCGCCCACGTGATTGGTGAATGGAATATTACCTATACTCAGCCCCGCGATGACCTGGTCGAAGAACTGGGCCAGCTCCGGATTGAAATTTTGCGCACGCTGCATCGCGCGCTCCACCCTCAGGCTGCCAAGCCTAAAACAAAGGAATTCGCTGATGTGTCTTGAACATATTTCGCGTCGTGAGATGCTCAAGCTGGCTAGTCTGCTGACTGTCGCAGGCGCTGCTCCACTCTTGTCCACCTTCAATGCACAGGCGCAAGAAAAAGCAAATGGCCCGGTTCGTATCGGTTATTTGCCCATTACGGATGCCGCTCCATTATTGGTGGCGCATAACAACGGCTATTTCAAAGACGCAGGCCTGGATGTTGAAAAGCCAACCATGCTGCGTAGCTGGGCGCAGTTGATTGAGGCGTTTATTTCTGGCCAGGTCAATGTGGTGCATCTGTTGTCACCCATGACGGTCTGGGCGCGCTTTGGCAGCAATGTTCCGGCCAAAGTGGTGGCCTGGAATCATGTGGATGGATCGGCTGTGACGGTCGCGCCCGATATCAACGATCTAAAAGATCTGGGTGGCAAGACTGTTGCGATTCCATTCTGGTATTCGATTCATAACGTTGTGCTGCAAGCCATGTTGCGCGATGCAGGACTCAAACCTGTTTCGAGCAAGCAGGGCAAGCCTGCTGCAAATGAGGTCAACCTGGTGGTCATGGCGCCTGCTGATATGCCACCCGCTCTGGCTGCACGCAATATCGCTGGCTATATCGTCGCAGAGCCATTTAATGCCGTGGCTGAAACCATGGGCATTGGTAAAGTGCTGCGCTTTACTGGTGATGTATGGAAGAATCACGCTTGCTGCACGGTGTTCATGCATGAGCGTGATCTTGAGCAACGTCCTGAGTGGTCACAAAAAGTCGTCGATGCGATCGTACGTGCACAGCTCTGGACGCGTGAACACCGGGCCGAAACAGCTCAGTTGCTGTCCAAGGAAGGTGCCAATCACTACACTCCACACGGACTGCCCGCACTGACAAAGGTCCTGGCTCCACCAGCGTCCGATACCGAAACCTACCTGGCCTCACGCGCGATCCGTCATCCGCAGTGGCAGGAAAAACGTATTGATTTTCAGCCTTATCCTTATCCAAGTTACACCGAAGAGCTCGTTGCGCGCCTCAAGGACACCCTGATCGAAGCTGATCGTGGATTCCTTGCAAATCTTGATGGCAAGACTGCTGCCTCGCAGCTGGTTGATGATCGGTTTGTCAAACGTGCAATCGAAGCTGCAGGTGGCATGACAAAGTTTGGTCAGCCGGCCGGATACGTCCGCAAGGAAGTCATCGAGTTGACATGAATGTGACTGTATGGATGCGCAGTGGCGCGGGGCGTGCGCTGCTAGGCCTGTTAGGCATGGCGGTGCTGATAGGGATCTGGTGGTTGCTGACCGTACCGTTTTCAGTTTCGGGCGGAATGGGGCAGCGCTTTGCGCCGGGACCTTCTTTGGCCACACTGGCTGCGATGCTGCAGAGCGCGGAAATCTGGATTCACATTGCCGTCAGTCTGCAGCGTGTGGCGGTCGGGCTGGGGTTGGCCTTGCTGGTGGGCGTGCCGCTAGGTTTGTTACTCGGCGCCTCAAGCAGCATGAATGCAACACTGTCTCCAGCCTTTCAGTTTTTGCGCATGATCTCGCCATTGTCCTGGATGCCGATCGCTGTCATGGCGTTTGGCGTGGGAGATCGGCCCGTTTATTTTCTGCTTGCTTTTGCGGCAGTCTGGCCGATCATGCTCAATACACTTGCTGGGGTCAGGCAACTGGATCCACGCTGGCTGCAACTCTCTCGCAGTCTGTCTGCGACACGGTGGGAGACGCTCAAGGGCGTGATCCTGCCAGGCATACTCGGTCATGTGTTGACTGGTACGCGGCTTGCAATTGGCATTGTCTGGATTGTGCTGGTGCCTTGCGAAATGCTGGGCGTTTCTGCAGGGCTGGGATATTTTATTCTCGATACCCGTGACCGGCTCGCTTATCACGAGCTCATGGCCACGGTTGTTCTGATCGGTCTGCTCGGTTTTTTACTTGATACGGCATTTCGTGAGCTGTATCGATTATGGAGCAAAACCAGCTGAGTTATTTGATCAGTTGCGAGGCGGCCCAGAACAGTCCTGCGGACAGCAGCATCGAAGCAGGCAACGTGAGCACCCAGGCCAGCAAAATCGTACGGATGGTGCTTTGATGCAGGCCACTGCGATTGGCGACCATGGTGCCCGCGACGCCAGACGAGAGCACATGCGTGGTTGAGACTGGCAGGCTGTAAATATTGGCGATGCCAATTGCAAAGACTGCCGTGACTTGTGCCGCCATCCCCTGGGCATAGGTCATGCCGGATTTACCAATTTTTTCACCCACTGTCTTGACGACGCGTTTCCAGCCGACCATGGTGCCCAACCCCAGCGCCAGGGCAACGAGCAGGATGACCCAGAACGGTGCGTATTCTGTTGTCGAGACCAGATCTTTGCGCAGCTTTTGCAGGTCAGATTTTTCGCGGTGCGGCAGACCTGGCAAGGCTGTGACTTTACGAGCGGTATCGTCCAGGCAAAGCAGGTAGCGCCGGACATCAATGCGTGTCTCAGGCTTGAGTTCCTGGAAGTCCCTCACCCCAGCCAGTGAGGTACGCAATGCTGTAATGGTTGCCATGGTGGTTGCTGGATCGCAGCGGTAGACCTTTGGCAGGTCATCATGTCGGTCTGCCTTGTCCAGCATCAGGTATTCGCCGAGCGTGTGACTGTTTCTTTCATAAAAATCACTCAAATGCAGTGCTGCATCATAGGAGCGTTTGATTTCGTATGGGGTCGCGTCGAAATCCAGCACGAACTTGGCGGGCACAATGCCGATCAGCACCAGCATGATCAAACCAATTCCTTTTTGTCCATCGTTGGAGCCATGCACAAAACTCATCCCCATCGCGGACATGATCAGCACCACGCGATTCCAGAAAGGAGGGCGTTTTTTATCGGCTAGTTCCAGACGCCTCTCGGGGGTCGCATGCATTTTTGAAAGCGGCCACCAGTATTTGAGCAAAATCAGAAAGAGTGCGGCGATGACAAAGCCTGCAATAGGTGAACCCACCAGGGACATGCCGATTTCGATCGCTTTGCGCCAGTTCACGCCATCTTGCAGCGGGATGCCTGTCAGCCAGGCGTTTGCCAGGCCAACTCCCAGAATTGAGCCAATCAAGGTGTGTGAGCTTGAGGCAGGAATACCAAAATACCAGGTGCCAAAGTTCCAGGCAATGGCTGCCGAGAGCATCGAAAACACCATGATCAGACCGCGATTGGTATCGACGTCAATCAGTAATTCAACAGGTAGTAGGTGGACAATTGCATAGGCGACACCGACACCACCCAAGAGCACACCCAGAAAATTAAAGAATCCTGAACCCATCACCGCAAGGTTGGGTGGCAGTGCCCGTGTGTATATCACTGTGGCTACGGCGTTGGCTGTATCGTGAAAGCCATTGATAAATTCGAAGGCCAGAACAAACGCCAGTGCGAGAATGAGACTGATGATGACCCATGGGGTCAGCCCTGCAAAGAAATCAAACATGTCGGTGTCAGAAGTGAATTTTGTGTATTTTACGTGTAATAAAACTCTTTTCTGCTTAAACCATGAAGATTCATACCTGCGTGCGTGATCTGTCACAATCTTTTGGTGAATTGAGTACAGTGGTCACTGAAGTAGTGACTGAATTTTTAAATTTCCGGCATTCTTTTTTAAGCAAATATGACAAATCAATCAAAGGTATCGACAGAAACTCTGCGCGTGGGCCTCGTTTCGGTCTCGGACCGCGCCTCACAAGGTGTGTACGTGGATCAGGGCATTCCTGCCCTCCAGAGCTGGCTGGAAGGCGCGTTGACGACGCCCTTGCAGATTGTTTCCCGCCTGGTTCAGGATGATGCTGCGACCATTTCGGCGGCACTGGTCGAGCTGGTCGATATTGAGCAATGCCATCTTGTGCTGACCACGGGCGGGACGGGGCCAGCACGTCGGGACGTCACGCCTGAGGCGACTCAGGCGGTTGCCACGCGCGAAATACCTGGTTTTGGTGAGCAGATGCGCCAGATCAGCCTGCAGTTCGTACCGACGGCAATCCTGTCTCGTCAGTTAGCTGTGTTGCGTGAAATCGATGGCCACGCCGCGTTGATCATCAATCTGCCAGGCCAACCCAAGGCCATCAGCGAAACCCTGGAAGGGCTCAAGCGAGAGGATGGCAGTTCGGTCGTATCAGGTATTTTTGCGGCGGTGCCTTATTGCATCGATCTGATCGGTGGTCCTTATATTGAAACCAACGAGCAGGTCGTCAAGGCCTTTCGTCCAAAATCTGCCCGCCGGCAACCGCCAGCGGGCTAGAGGTGGTTAGTGGGCTTTTAAGCGCCAGAGCGATGTGACCTCCTGGCGTCTGGCATCGGCCAAGGGATCTTCCTCATCTTTGGATTTTGGGTGAATCGGCCGGGTGTCCAGACGCTCAAGTACCTCAAGACCCGCCATATCAATCAGGGCCAGCAGATCTTCCCGGCTGCGCAGATGCAAATGCTCGGCCAGATCCGAGAGGATTAGCCAGACTTCGCCATTCGGGTTCAGGTGCTCGCAGGCACCGTTGAGCAAGCCCTTGAGCATGCGTTGATCGGGATCGTAGACTGCATGTTCCAGTGCAGATGCCGGCTTGCCAGGGAGCCATGGTGGGTTGCAGACGATCAGGTCCGCCCGCCCCTCGGGGTAAAGATCCGTTGCACGCAATTTAATCTGATTTTCACGCTTGAGCAGGCGAATGTTTTCACGGGCGCAGTCAATGGCTTTGGGGTTGGCATCGGTGGCGATGACCAAAGGTACACCGCGCTGGACCAGGAGCGCTGCCAGCACGCCGGTGCCCGTACCCACATCAAAGGCGATCTGAATATCGCCACCCATGTTTGCACGCAACAGCAAGTCAATGTATTCGGCACGTACGGGCGCAAAGACGCCATAGTGCGGGTGAATATGCGCCTGCAATGCAGGAATTTCAACACCTTTTTTACGCCACTCATAGGCACTGATGACGCCCAGTAGTTCGCTCATGGGAACCACATAGCCTGCCTGGTCATCGCCGTATGCAGCCATGCAGGCTGCTGTCACATCGGGCGCACGTCTTTGCTTCAATACGTGATGCGGCTCTACGCGCAACAAGAGCATGCCAAGTGTGCGTGCGCGTTGCGCGCGCGCCAGGCGCACCTGGTGAAATCGTTCCGGGTAGGGCATGTCGGCATATTTAACCCGGCGTTTGGCGGTACGCCGACCCATGGCCTGCAGCAGTTGGCGGGCATTCTGAAAATCGCCTGTCCAGATCAGTCCCACACCTTCGCTGGCATACCGGTAGGCCGTGTCGGCTGTCATCGTGTCGTCGGCGACCATGGTGCGCTTGGGAGGTGCCCAGTTATTTTCAGAGCGCCAGATTGCACGACAGGTCTGTTCTTGATTGTCCAGCCATTCTATGTGGGTGGCGACCGGCGTTGGTCCCTTTGCAGGGGACTTTACGCCAGGAGTGGCGGGGGTCGGGGAGGGGGCTGATTCATGCATAAGTGGGTCTCTGGACGCAAAAACTAAAGGCCAAAACCGACTTTTCGGCCGAGTTGGGGCAAATACTGCAGCGCTGCCGTAAAATAATGCGTTAATTCACGATCAACCCCGACATTTTGCTCTAAAAAGGATTTCTCATGGCCCTCGTCTCAATGCGCCAGCTTTTAGATCATGCCGCCGAGCATGGTTATGGTATTCCAGCTTTCAACGTGAACAACCTCGAACAAGTTCAGGCCATCATGGAAGCCGCTGCCCAGACTGACAGCCCAGTCATCATGCAGGCTTCGGCCGGCGCGCGCAAATATGCCGGTGAGGGGTTCCTTAAATATCTGATTCAGGCTGCCGTTGAGTCCTACCCCCACATTCCCGTGGTGATGCATCAGGATCATGGCCAGTCACCTAAAATCTGTCAGGGTGCGATTGACCTGGGCTTCTCAAGCGTCATGATGGATGGTTCACTCAAAGAAGATGGCAAAACGATTGCTGATTACGACTATAACGTCGCGGTGACCAGGCAGGTTGTCGACATGGCCCACAAACTGGGCGTGACAGTTGAGGGTGAGCTCGGATGCCTCGGCTCGCTCGAAACCATGGAAGGTGATAAAGAAGACGGCCACGGCGCCGACGGCAAACTGACCATGGATCAGTTGCTGACCGATCCTGAGCAGGCCGCTGACTTTGTGCGCAGGACCCAGCTCGATGCGCTGGCGATCGCCATTGGGACCAGTCACGGTGCCTATAAATTCACCCGTAAGCCTACGGGCGACATCCTGTCGATTTCACGCATCAAAGAAATCAACAAGCGTTTGCCCAATACGCACCTTGTGATGCACGGCAGCTCAAGCGTGCCACAAGAATTGCTCGCAGAGATCCGCCAGTTTGGTGGTGACATGAAAGAAACCTACGGCGTCCCGGTCGAAGAAATCCAGGAGGCCATCAAGTTCGGGGTGCGCAAGATCAATATCGATACTGATATCCGTCTGGCTATGACTGGTGCAATCCGTCGTTTCTTTGCCGAAAATCCAGGCAAGTTTGATCCGCGTGAATATTTGAAGCCGGCCCGCGAAGCAGCAAAAGCAATTTGTATCGCCCGGTACCAGCAATTCGGCACGGCTGGCAACGCCAGCAAGATCAAGGCGCTGCCATTGACAACGATCGCGGCGGAATATGCTGCGGGCAAGTTGTCACAGGTTGTCCAGTAAGCAGAGTCGGTTTTTGTAATTATCCCAGAGCGCCTGTGGCATGTTGTGCATGCCCGGCGCTCGATTCATCAAATGGATCTATTTGTGACTGCAGCGCTCTACGAATCCAGTATTAAATCCTTGCCCCTGCTTGCACGAGGCAAAGTACGTGACATGTATGCCGTAGGCGAGGACAAGTTGCTCATCATTGCAACGGACCGTATTTCGGCGTTTGATGTCATCCTTGATGATCCGATTCCCGGTAAGGGCCAGGTGCTCAAAGAACTGACCGACTTCTGGCTGGCCAAGCTTGCTCACGTACTGCCCAATCACTCAACGGGTATTGACCCAGCGGATGTGGTGACGGCTGAGGAGCGTGAACAGGTGATGGGTCGCGCCGTGGTGGTCAAGCGTCTTAAGCCGATTATGGTTGAGGCGGTCGCACGTGGTTATTTGATTGGCTCCGGCTGGAAAGATTATCAGGCCACAGGCTCTGTCTGCGGGATCGCTTTGCCTGCAGGACTTCAGCAGGCCGGCAAACTTCCGCAACCAATTTTTACTCCCGCCGCAAAGGCTGAACTCGGCATGCACGACGAGAACGTCGACTTCGCGCATGTCATCAAGGAAGTCGGCATAGAAATGGCCGAGCGTATTCGCGAGGTGACCTTGCGTCTGTATGCAGAGGCATCCGCATTTGCAGCCACAAAAGGTATCATCATTGCCGATACCAAATTTGAATTTGGGCTGGACAGCGAGGGAACGTTGCATCTCATGGATGAGGTCCTGACGCCCGACTCTTCACGGTTCTGGCCAGCCGAGGGTTATCGGGCAGGCATCAGTCCTCCGTCTTTTGACAAACAGTTTGTGCGTGACTGGCTCGAGACCCAGGATTGGGACAAGACACCACCGGCACCCAAACTGCCCGCCGATGTGATTGCAAGGACTGCCGCAAAGTATCGCGAAGCACTTGATCGCCTGACCGCCTGATTGTTTTCATTTTTTATTGAGTCTTTGCATGACATCTTCTGCTTTATCTGACGGCGCTGCAGGCGCAAGCATTGTTCAACGTCCTCCGGTTGTGGGTGTCATCATGGGCTCTTCGAGCGACTGGGATGTCATGCAGCATGCTGTGAATATATTCACGGAATTCGGCGTGTCGTGCGAGACCCGTGTGATTTCGGCGCACCGTATGCCTCAGGACATGGCTGAATATGGTGCTGCAGCCGCCAGCCGGGGCTTGCGCGCGATTGTGGCTGGTGCAGGCGGTGCTGCGCATCTGCCAGGCATGATGGCTGCCCTGACTGAGGTGCCGGTGTTTGGTGTGCCCGTTCCTTCAAAATATCTTCGTGGTGAAGACTCCCTGTTGTCTATTGTGCAGATGCCTAAGGGTGTGCCCGTTGCAACCTTTGCAATTGGAGAGGCCGGCGCAGCCAATGCCGCCTTGCATGTGATTGCGAATCTGGCATGCACCGATCCTGCCTTGCGTGAGCAGCTCATTGCCTTTCGTGCCAGACAGACAGAGGCGGCACGCGCCATGCGGGTGCCCTTGTGATTGCACCGGGTGAGTGGCTAGGTTTAATGGGCGGCGGTCAGTTGGGCCGCATGTTTTGTCATGCTGCACAGGCACTGGGCTATCGCGTGGTGGTTCTTGATCCTGCCGGGGATGGACCTGCTGCTTCGGTGGCGGATGCCCATATCGAAGCAAGTTATGACGACCCGACGGGTCTGATCAAACTCGCGCAACGCAGCCGAGCTGTCACGACTGAATTTGAAAATGTCCCTGCAAAAAGCTTGCAGTCGCTGTCCACGACCTGTCGTGTGACGCCTGGTGCACATGCTGTTGAGATTGTGCAGGACCGTATTGCCGAAAAATCCTTCATCGCCAGCCAAGGCGTTTCAGTTGCCCCGTATGTTCCAGTCAGAAGTCTGGCCGAGTTGCATGCAGCCGATGCCAGTTTGTTTCCAGGCATTCTTAAAGTTGCCCGGCTGGGTTATGACGGTAAGGGTCAGGCACGCGTTCGTTCGCGTGAAGAGGCAGTCGCTGCATGGAATGAATTCGGTTGCGTACCCTGTGTACTAGAAGCCATGCTGGATCTTAAAGAAGAGTTGTCTGTAGTGCTGGCGCGCGGCCTGGATGGTACGTGTGCGGTATTTCCAGTTGCGACCAACGTGCACCATGAGGGAATTCTGGCGGTCACGACTGTCGATATGCAGCCTGTTGCCATGGCTGAGCAGGCCACCGAAGCGGCATGTGCCATTGCCCGCGGACTCAATTATCACGGTGTGATGTGTGTCGAGTTTTTTGTGTTGCGCGACGGGCAGCTGCTCGTGAATGAAATTGCCCCCCGTCCGCATAACAGTGGGCACTTCACCATGAATGCCTGTGTGACCAGCCAGTTTGAACAGCAAGCGCGTGTGATGGCAGGACTGCCTCTGGGTAGCACACGCTTGCTTGCACCGGTGGTGATGCTCAATATTCTGGGTGATGTCTGGTATCCGGATGCAAGTGACATGCAGGTCGAACCTGATTGGTCTGCGGTGCTTGCGGTGCCTGGCGCCTCTTTGCATTTATACGGCAAGCGTGAAGCGAGACGCGCCCGCAAGATGGGGCATATCAATATCACAGGGGCCACGCTGAGTGAGACGATTGCGGCAGCCAACCAGATTGTTCAGGTGCTGCGTTTGCCCGTCGCAGCGTAAGTGATGGTGGATCAGACTTCAAGCCCCGTTCCATATCCCTGCGGAGCAAGCCCGACAGAGATTGCGCATGCGGTCGATGTCCTGGTGCAGGGCGGACTTGTTGGATTTCCAACAGAGACAGTCTATGGTCTGGGGGCGGATGCTGAAAGCCCTCAGGCGGTTGCACGCATTTATCAGGCCAAAGGCCGCCCCTCCAATCATCCCGTGATCGTGCATATCGCACCCGAAGCCGATCTGTTGTACTGGGTGGCATCTCTGCCAAAGCAGGCGCAGGCACTGATTGATGCCTTCTGGCCAGGGCCGTTGACTTTGATTTTGAAACGCGCACCCAATATTTCTGCCGTGGTCAGTGGCGGGCAGGATAGTATCGGTCTGCGCTGCCCATCGCATCCCGTTGCACAGGCTCTCATCAGAGGGTTTGCAGCCAGTCGCTCTTCGGGGCAGGCAGGGATTGCCGCACCCTCTGCCAACAAGTTCGGGCACGTTTCGCCGACCCAGGTCAGCCACGTTCGCAGTGAATTTCCAGAGTTGGTGGAGCAAGGCATGCCTGTGCTCGAGGGTGGCGCCAGTGAGGTAGGGATTGAGTCGACAATTGTGGATCTGTCCAGAGTGGATCAGGGAGTCGGTCCTGTTTTGTTGCGTCCCGGCCATATCTCTGCTGCACAGATCGAGGCCGTACTGCATCAAGCCGTGCAGGATGCGGACGCCGGTGCACCGCGTGTGTCTGGTGCATTGAAAGCCCATTACGCTCCACACACTCCGTTGCAGTTGAGCGACTTTGCAGGTTTGCTCAGGCTGGCACAGGATCCTGGGCTGCAGGCCACTCAGCGCATCGCGCTCGTGTCGTATTCGATTGCGCCAGTCCTGGCAACCACTCCCAGGCATCCTCAGATTGACTGGATTGCCTTGCCGGACAAGCCTGAGGCATACAGTCATGCCTTGTATGCAACGCTACGTGCCCTGGATCAGTCGGGTTATGTGCGCATCGTATGGGAACATGTTCCCGAACATGCGGACTGGGCCGGAGTCAAAGATCGGCTCGGTCGCGCGGCTGCCGCATTTTAAGTCAGCAGCTCGCATCAATCTTAGTTTGCAGACGCTTTCGACTTCTTGATCAGTTCGGCCCAGCGCGGAATTTCTTTAGCCATCAATTCAGCCAGCTCGGCGGGTGAACCCCCGACCACGACCATCCCCATTTCTGTCAGCTTATCTTTGACATCCTGTTGTTTGAGGGCGTTTGAGATGTCCGTGCTCAGGCGGTCAACAATCGGTTTAGGTGTTCCTTTTGGTGCATATACTGCTTGCCAGGAGAACATCTGGAAGTCGGGTACGCCCGCTTCAATCATGGTTGGTGTGTCGGGTGCAATCGCAATGCGTGTGTCCGTCGTCACTGCGAGTAGTTTGAGTTTGCCCGCCTTGATTAAAGGAAAGGCAGCGGTCAGCTGATCAAACATGAACGTGACCTGACCGGTTGCAACGTCGGTCATTGCTGGTGGGGTGCCCTTGTAAGGGATATGCGTGAGTTGGAGACCAAGCCTGTCACCCAGCAATTCGCCCGCCAGGTGTGTAGAGGTGCCTGCACCAGACGACGCAAAGGTACGACGGTTTGGATCTTTTTTAAGAACGTCAATGAGTTCCGCGACACTGTTGATGCCAGAGTTTGCACCAACCAGCAGCACATTTGGCAGAAAGGCGACCAGCGAGACGGGCTCAAAATCTTTGACCGGATCGTATGCAAGATTTGGGTACAGGCCCGCGTTGATGGCATGCGTGCTGATGGTGCCACCCATGATGGTATAGCCGTCCGGTGCTGCTTTGGCCACGTAGGTCGCCCCGATGCCGCCGCCCGTTCCGGGTTTGTTTTCAACGAACACAGTTTGTTTGAGTGACTCGGTCAGTTTGCCCGCAAGCGTGCGGCCAATCACATCTGTCGAGCCGCCCGGTGTGAAGGGCACAACATAAGTGATAGGTTTGGCCGCGGGCCAGGCCGTTTGAGCATGGGATGCGGCTGCGAAGGTGGTCGCCAGCATTGCCAGGCCAAGCCTGGCAATCAGTGAGCGGTTGAGTGCATACATGGGTGTTGTCTCCGGAGTATTGACCGTTTTATTTAACGTTTATTTTCTGTGCGCCAGACCTGGAATTCCGTGCGACTCTTTTCTTCTGTCGGTGGATAGAGTCCAAGAATTGTACGGCCCTCTAAAACCTTTTCTGTCACAAAGTCTTCAAAAGCGGTCATCTCGACAGCCTCATTGGCGATGTCCTCTGCCATCTCTTTTGGAATCACGACTACGCCTTCTGCATCACCCACGATTACATCGCCGGGGAACACAGCAACATCGCCACAGCCAATGGGCACGTTGATATCCAGTGCCTGATGCAAGGTCAGATTGGTTGGTGGACTTGGACGGTTGTGATAAGCCGGAATAGAAAGCGTGGCAATCTCTGGTGAGTCGCGAAAGCCACCGTCAGTAACTACGCCCGCCACACCGCGCTTCATCAGGCGACTGACCAGAATGGATCCTGCAGAGGCCGCACGCGGATCTTTGCGGCTGTCGATCATGAGCACGGCGCCCTCGGGGCATTGCTCGACAGCGACACGCTGGGGATGTTTTTGATCCAGGAACGCGGTGATGGGATTGAGATCTTCGCGGGCGGGAATGTAGCGCAGTGTGAAGGCCTCTCCGACCATGTTTGGCAGGTTGGGGTTCAGTGGGTGGACATCCTGGATGAACTGGTTGCGCAGGCCGCGCTTGAATAATGCCGTGCACAAAGTGGGAGTGCTGACGCGCATCAATTTGTTACGGATTTCTGAGTTGAGTGCCATTCTGGTGCTCCGATAAAAGATTGATCAATACTGAGAGTGGATATGTGGATTTAGTAAATTGCAGGTTCGTCGACAGGCGCACCAAAAGAGGTTTCTAGAAAATCAAAATCGCAACCCTGGTCAGCCTGCAAAATATGGCGACTGAACATCCAGCCGTAGCCGCGCTCGTAGCGGCGCGCAGGTGCGACCCAGGCGGCACGTCGCAAGGCAAGTTCCTGGTCACTGACTTCCATGTGAATACTGCGTGCTGCGACATCTACAGTGATGAGGTCACCCGTTTTGACGAGTGCCAGTGGTCCGCCGATATAGGCTTCGGGTGCTGCGTGCAGAATGCAGGCGCCGTAGCTGGTGCCGCTCATGCGTGCATCGGAGAGCCGTAACATGTCGCGTACGCCTTGTTTGACCAGTTTGAGAGGGATCGGGAGCATGCCCCATTCAGGCATGCCCGGACCGCCCTGTGGACCAGCATTACGCAGCACCAGGATGTGTTCAGCAGTCACGTCGAGGTTTTCGTCATCCACCGCAGCTTTCATTTCGGGGTAGCTGTCGAACACCAGCGCAGGTCCTGTGTGCTTCAACAGGTGAGGCGCGCAGGCGCTTGGTTTGATGACCGCACCGTTGGGTGCAATATTGCCGCGCAGGACTGCCAGTGCACCCTCAGCATAAAGTGGGTTGTCCAGAGTGCGAATGACGTCATCGCTGTAGACCTCCGCCCCCTTGATGTTTTCGCCGGTTGTCTGGCCCGTTACGGTCATGGCATTCAGGTCCAGATGCGGTGCAATCCGGTTCATGAGTGCTGGCAACCCCCCTGCATAGTAGAAATCCTCCATCAGATACTTGTCGCCGCTCGGCCGGATATTCGCAATCACAGGCACTTTACGGCTGGCCGCATCAAAATCATCCAGAGTGACTTCGCAGTGTGTGCCGGCACGTCTGGACATCGCCACCAGATGGACGATTGCATTGGTGCTGCATCCCATGGCCATGGCGACCGCAATGCCATTGTCAAAGTTGGCGCGTGTGAGCATACGGGCGGGTGTCAGGTCTTCCCAGGCCATTTCTACGATTCTTCGTCCGCAGGCAGCTGACATGCGGGGATGATTCGAATCGGGAGCAGGGATGCTTGAGGCGCCTGGCAAAGCCATGCCGATGGCTTCGGCGATGCCCATCATGGTCGCAGCCGTGCCCATGGTCATGCAGGTCCCATGGCTACGTGCGATGCCGGCTTCGACTTCGATCCATTCTGTTTTGGATATTTTTCCTGCGCGTCGTTCATCCCAGAATTTCCAGGCATCTGAACCTGAGCCCAGCACTTTTCCTTTCCAGTTGCCGCGCAGCATCGGACCAGCAGGCAGATAAATGCAGGGCAAACCGGCTGACAGTGCGCCCATGATCAGGCCGGGGGTTGTTTTGTCGCAGCCACCCATCAATACCGCTGCATCGACCGGGTGACTCCGGATGAGCTCTTCGGTATCCATGGCGAGCATGTTGCGGTAGAGCATCGTGGTGGGTTTGACGTATTGTTCGGCCAGCGAAATGGCCGGCAACTCCAGCGGAAACCCACCCGCCTGCAAAATGCCCCGTTTGACGTCCTCTACGCGCTGTTTGAAGTGCGTATGGCAAGGGTTGATATCAGACCAGGTGTTGATGATGGCGATGACGGGCTTGCCCTCCCAGTCGGCTGGGGCATACCCCATCTGCATGGCACGCGAACGATGTCCGAAAGAGCGCAGGTCGTCGTGGGCGAACCAGCGTGCGCTGCGCAAGGTGTCTGGAGTTTTACGGGTCATTTGGGCTTTTTTTGTTATCTGAATCAGGAATTCGAAGTAAAGCACTAATATATTAGTGTGTCAACGGTAAGATATGTCTTGGTCACAATGACGCGTAAGGTTTTTGAATGCATGTTTTAGAAAAACTTCCCGCTTTAAAGCTGGATCGATACCGGCAAAGCGCCCCGCAAGTCTTTGAAGCGTTGCGCGGGCTGATTATTTCGCTCGAACTCGAACCTGGGATGGTATTGCCACGTGCTGAGCTGGCAGAACACTATGGCTTGAGCCAGACACCGATTCGCGATGCGCTCATGCGTCTGGCAGAAGACGGGCTGGTAGATATCTATCCGCAGCATGCGACGGTGGTCAGCAGGATAGATATCGCGTCAGCACTGGAAGTGCATTTTTTAAGACGATCTCTTGAGCTTGAAATTCTGAAAACGCTCTGCGACCTGCCGGATGCAGAACATGCAGCTTTGATCGAAAAGCTCAAAGCACATCTGCGCACTCAGCATGCCTGCCTGGAACCGCTGGATTATTCCGCTCTGGCACATGCCGATGAGGCATTTCATAAAGAAATGTATGTCACAGCGGGGGTGGGGAATTTATGGGAGCTCGTCTGTCAGCGCAGCGGACAAATCGATCGTCTGCGCAGGCTTAATCTGCCGGCACAAGGCAAGGCACAAGCCATTGTGAAGGACCATGGTGCCATACTGGATGCCCTGTCCAAAAAAGACAAGGCTAGCGCAGAGGCTGCATTGCGTGTGCATCTGGGCGGCACACTTTCATTCGTCAAAGAAATTCACAGTCTGCACCCGGAGTGGGTCAAAGCGTAAAGCAAAAAAAACCATCAGCAAACTTCGCTGATGGTTGATCAACCAGGCAATGTATTAGCAGAATGCCTGGATGCCTGTCTGTGCGCGACCCAGGATGAGGGCATGGATGTCGTGCGTGCCTTCGTAGGTGTTGACGACTTCGAGGTTGACCAGGTGGCGTGCCACGCCGAACTCATCCGAAATTCCATTGCCACCCAGCATGTCGCGTGCCATGCGTGCAATGTCAAGAGACTTGCCGCAGGAGTTGCGTTTCATGATCGAAGTGATCTCGACAGCCGCGGTGCCTTCGTCTTTCATGCGACCCAGACGCAGGCAACCCTGCAGGGCAAGCGTGATTTCAGTTTGCATGTCGGCCAGTTTTTTCTGGATGAGCTGGTTGGCGGCCAGAGGACGGCCAAACTGCTTGCGATCCAGTGTGTACTGGCGTGCCATATGCCAGCAGAATTCTGCTGCACCCAGTGCGCCCCAGGCGATACCGAATCGTGCCGAGTTCAGGCAGGTAAAGGGTCCTTTCAGACCTGTTACGCCAGGCAGCATTTGCTCGTCGCCGATTTCAACTTCGTCCATGACGATTTCACCGGTGATCGAAGCACGCAAGCCGACCTTGCCGTGGATGGCAGGTGCTGACAAACCCTTCATGCCTTTTTCAAGGATGAAGCCGCGGATACGGCCGTCATGATCACCGCCGACACATTTGCCCCACACCACAAAGACGTCAGCGATAGGCGAGTTTGAAATCCACATCTTGTTGCCACTGACTTTGTAGCCGTGTGCAGTCTTGACTGCACGTGTTTCCATGCCGTTGGGGTCTGAACCATGGTTCGGTTCGGTCAGGCCAAAGCAGCCAATCCATTCACCCCGTGCAAGCTTGGGCAGGTATTTCTGTTTTTGCGCTTCACTGCCAAACTCATTGATTGGCACCATGACTAATGAAGATTGCACACTCATCATCGAGCGATAGCCTGAATCGACACGCTCGACTTCGCGCGCGATCAAGCCGTAACTGACGTAGTTCAATCCTGAACCGCCGTATTCGACCGGGATGGTTGGGCCCAGCAGACCGAGCTCACCCATTTCGGGGAAAATTGCGACGTCGGTGATTTCATTACGAAAGCCCTCGAGTACGCGTGGTGCGAGCTTGTCCTGACAGTATGCACGCGCGGCATCGCGCACCATGCGTTCTTCGTCAGTCAGCTGGCTTTCCAGCAAGAGTGGGTCTTCCCAATTAAATGAGGCTTCAGCGGCCATGTCGTGCTCCAGATATCAATGATGAATACTAAATTCAAGTGCGGTGCAGACGCAGGATAGCGTCTGCATGACGTGCGATTACTTTTGTGCAGCAGCGCGTAATTTTGCGATGGTCGTGGTGGGCGTAATGGCTTCGGGATCAATCAGGCAATGCACGATTGCAGGCTTGCCGCTTGCAACGGCGCGTTCAAACGCTGGTCCAAACTGATCCGTCGTTTCAACACGCTCACCATGGCCACCAAAGGCGCGTGCATAAGCTGCGAAATCCGGGTTTTTCAGTTGTGTGGCTGAAACGCGGCCAGGATAGTGTTTTTCCTGATGCATACGAATCGTGCCATACATACCATTGTCGATCAGCACCACAATGATAGGTAAGTCGTACTGAACTGCCGTTGCAAATTCCTGACCGTGCATCATGAAGCAACCATCACCCGCAAAACAAACTACCATTTTTTCGGGTGACAGACGCTTGGCACCTACGGCAGCGGGCAGCCCATAGCCCATTGAGCCAGAGGTTGGGGCAAGTTGAGTGCCATATTGCGTAAAGCGGTGGAAGCGATGCAGCCAGGTGGCAAAGTTACCTGCGCCGTTGGTCATGATGGCATCGGCAGGCAGGTTGGCTTCGAGGTATTGCATGACGCCGCCCATTTGCAGGGTGCCGGGTGTCTGGATGGGCGCAGGGTCGCTCCAGGCCAGATAACTCTTGTGCATGGCTTGCGTATCGGCAGCCCACGGCAGGCTGGCGGGGACGGCCAGGGCTGCAAGTTCGCCGGCAAACGCAGCAGGCGATGCATTGATGGCCAACGCGGCACGGTAGACGCGGCCAAGTTCGCCACTATCCGGATGCACGTGTACCAGTGTTTGCTTGGGCACAGGGATGTCGAACAGCGTGTAGGCCTGGCTCGGCATTTCTGACATGCGACCACCGACCAGCAACACGAGGTCTGCTTCAGCGACACGTTTGAGCAGCGCGGGATTCAAGCCAATCCCGACGTCACCGATAAAGCAGGGGTGATCGGCTGGAAATAACATCTGGCGACGGAAAGAGACCGCGACAGGGAGTTTGAATTTTTCGGCGAAGGCTGCAAACTCTTTGACAGACTTCTCGTCCCAGCGCGTGCCACCCAGAATTGCGACGGGCGCTTTGGCCTGAGCCAGACGCTTGGCTAAATCAGCCATCTGGCCGGTAGCAGGCGCTGAGTCAACCGCTTCGTAATGCGGCGCATCGGCGACAGTCGCCATTTCGACCAGCATGTCTTCAGGCAGGGCAATCACGACTGGGCCGGGGCGTCCCGAGGTGGCGACATGAAAGGCGCGCGACAGGATTTCAGGGATACGTGCTGCATCGTCAATCTCGGTCGCCCACTTGGCAGCCTGACCGAAGATGGCACGGTAATCCATTTCCTGGAAGGCTTCGCGTTCACGCATGCCACGCTCAATCTGCCCGACAAATACGATCAGCGGCGAGGAGTCCTGCTTGGAAATATGAATACCTGCCAGAGCATTGGAAGCACCTGGCCCGCGTGTCACCATGCAAATGCCTGGCTGGCCTGTCAGTTTGCCGTGAGCGTCGGCCATCATGGCGGCACCGCCTTCCTGGCGACAGACTGTGACGTCGATATTGACATCGACCAAGGCATCGAGCACAGCCAGGAAGCTTTCGCCCGGGACACAAAATACGTGTTTGACGCCGTGGCTGACGAGTTGACCCACGAGAATCTGACCGCCGGTACGGGGTGCGCTGGAAGAAGGTGCTTGGCTCATATATTGGCTACTTTTATTGGTTAAATCGGCAATCCTCAATCATATCGTGTTGCGGACGAATGAAGGGGCGGTAAGCGCGTTAGTTTTCCTTGAAACCCGGAGGAAGTTTGCGCAGGGTGGCGGGCGTACGTGAAAGCTTGATGGGTGACGCCAGGCCGCGATATTTTCCCTGTTTGAGCACCATCTTGCGGTGCTGAGTGTGGGGGTGTTCCAGAATCTGTTGCACATTGAGCACAGCGGCAGCCGGGACCCCCGCTTTGAGCAGGGTTTCGGAGATGGTGGTGGCTTCGTGGGCGCTGAGAAGATCGACCAGCAAGGCATGCAGGGCAGGCCGGTTTTTCAGCCTGTCCTGATTGGTGGTGAACCGGGGGTCGCCAGAAAGCGATTCGGCACCCAGCACTTTGAGAAGCGTCTGGAACTGACGGTCATTGCCAATCGCCAGGAACAGAGGGCCTTTTTTAGTTTCAACGGTTTCGTAGGGTGAAATATTCGGGTGTGCGTTGCCGCTGCGTCCAGGCACTTTGCCATTACCAAAGAAATTCGCAGCATGGGGGTGCAACAGTGAGATCGCACAGTCAAAGAGGGTAATGTCGAGAAATTGACCCAGACCGCTGCGGCTGCGTTCCTGCATGGCCAGCAAGATCGCCAGCGCGGCATTCAGGCCGGTGACCATATCCACCACGGGCAGACCGACGCGCGTGGCTTCGCCTTGTGCATCGCCATTTACGCTCATCAGGCCGCACATCGCCTGCGCACAGGCATCGTAGCCGGGCATCCCACCCAGAGGGCCGTCTGCACCAAAACCACTGATCCTGCAATGCACCAGTTTTGGAAAGAGCTCTTTGAGCGTTTCGTAGCCTATTCCCCATTTTTCCAGTGTGCCGGGTTTGAAATTTTCGATCAGGATGTCCGCATCCACCAGCAGTGACTTGAGAAACTCCTGGCCAGGCGCCTGTGCGAGATCGATCGTCATTCCGGTTTTGTTTCGATTGACCCCCACAAAATACGAGGCTAGCCCGTCTTCAAAAGGAGGCCCCCATTGGCGGGTTTCGTCACCTGTTGGTGGTTCAAGCTTGAGCACGTCTGCGCCATGATCACCTAGAATCTGCGTGCAGAACGGGCCACCCAGTACGCGGCTTAAATCCACCACGCGACAGCCGGCGAGTGCACCAGTATTGGATTGTTGTTGCCACATATTGCGTATGTCCAAAATCAGAATGTTGTTAAATAGCGCTGGCCAGCCACTCGCACAAGGCAGGATCAATCCGCTCGGGATCTGCAATCGGATCGCGCGCGGCCAGGCGGTGCTTGAGCACTAGGTCAGCAAGATATCCTCGCATCGGCATGTTCGCCTGTTTCGCTTCCCAGCGCATGCCGGCCATGGTGACCACATGATAGAGACTGCTTGCTGCCTGTCTGGCATGCTCGGCGGATCCTTCGGCACTTGCCTGGGCTGCAAACGCAAAGGCTTGTTCAATTCGTTGCGTTTGCAGTGCCGCCAATCCGGGCGAGACTGGCAGGCCCTCACCTAGCAACTGATCGACATGCTGGCGCAGGGCTGGGAGGGACTGTTCTTTTTGAATGGCGCGCAGCACGTCGAGCGCGACAATATTACTGGTGCCTTCCCAGATTGAGCCAAGATGCGCATCGCGTAATACTCTGGCATCGCTGAACTCTTCGATATAGCCGCAGCCTCCGCGCACTTCCATCGCGTCACCCGCGACTTTGCGCGCATCACGGCAGGCGCGAAACTTGATCAGTGGCGTCATGATGCGCATCAATGGCCTGAGTGACGGATCGCGATCGGCCGCCTCAAGCGCCTGCGCGGTCTGGTAGACCATCGTGCGGGCTTGCTCGGTCGCCAGGGCGATCTTTGACAGCTGACGCTGCATCAGCGGCATATCTATCAGACGTTTGCCAAAGGCTCGCCGGTTTTTAGCAATATATAGCGCTTCGGTCAGTGCCCGGCGCATCAGGCCCGCCGCACGTACGCCATTGGACAGTCGCGAATTGTTGATCATGTCCGACATGTGCTTGAAGCCCTGCCCACGCTCACCCACTAGCCAGGCAAAAGCACCTTCAAGCCGGATCTCTCCACTTGGCATGGATCGCGTTCCGAGCTTGTCTTTCAGCCGCAGAATACGATAGCTGTTGATGCTGCCATCTGGTCGGGTACGTGGCAGGAGAAATAAGGACACGCCTTTAAGGCCCGGGGCGTGTTCTGATCGCGCAAGGACCATTGCAAAGCCGGCATCCGGGTTGGAACAAAACCATTTGTCACCGTGCAGCAGCCAGTTGCCATCCGCATCCTGGATGGCCTGAGTTTCGGTTGCACTGACATCAGAGCCTGCACCTTGCTCTGTCATGAACATTGCGCCCTGGTGCAGGGTATCAAAGTCTTGCGTCGTCACCATAGGCAAGACTTGTTCGACCAGTGCTAGATCGCCAAACTTGCGCAGGGTGCGGGCCAGTGAGTCGGTCATGCTGACCGGACAGCACAGACCAAATTCAGCCTGGACAAACAGGTAAGTGAGTGCGTATTTGGCAGCGGGTGGCATCGGCGTCGGCCATCCAAGTACGCCGCCACGGTGCGACAGGGCCGCCAGACCAAACTCGCTGTAAGCATAGCGTTCAAGCTCGACGTAGGCGGGATGTTTGTCGACATGAGACACATCCATACCAGAACGACTCCGCACAGAGAGTGTTGGTGGATGTTTGTCTGCCGTACCGGCCAGCTCATCAAGCAGCGAGCCTGCCAGCGCACCCAGGCGTTGCAGGTGCGGCAACAGGTGTGCATGCAGGTCTTTGGGCAGATAGCAGGCCAGCAGCGTACGCGCCGCATCCGCTTCAAACAGATTGATGCCCCGTGAATCAGGAACCGGGTGCGTCTCGCAGGGCGCTTGTTGGCTCATTTTCATGATTGTTTCTTGCCTGAATGCTGGTCTGAAAGATGTGTTCGAACGATCGGTTAAGGCTGGCCGTGCGAGTGTTACCTGAAGACGACGGTGCGACTGCCGTTGAGCAGAATGCGATGTTCGACGTGACTCCTGACTGCGCGCGAGAGCACCAGCGACTCGACATCACTGCCGACTTGGGTCAGATCTTGTGCGCTCATGGCGTGGTCTACGCGTTCAATGTCCTGTTCGATGATCGGACCTTCATCCAGATCATGGGTGACATAATGCGCGGTCGCACCAATGATTTTTACGCCGCGCGCATGGGCCTGATAGTAAGGTCGCGCACCCTTGAAGCTTGGCAGAAAGCTATGGTGAATATTGATCGCACGACCTTGCAGTGCCTTGCATAATTCTGGCGACAGAATCTGCATGTAACGTGCAAGCACGATCAAATCTGAGCGCTCACGCTCGGCAATCGCAAGAATCTGCGATTCTTGATCAGCTTTGGTCTCGGGTGTGACGGGCAGGTAATGAAAAGGCACACCATACGACTGCGCCATATCCGAAAAGTCAGGATGGTTTGAAACAATGCCGACGATCTCGGCATGCAACTGTTTACTGTGGACACGGAACAGCAGGTCGTTCATGCAGTGACCCTGTTTGCTGACCAGGATCAGCAGGCGGGCTTTGCGTTGCGCGTCATGAATATGCCACTCCATCTGGAATTGTTCGCCCAGGGATGTGAACGCCTTCTCAAGCGGATCGATCGCGGTGCCTTCGGGCAACACAAAATGTACTCGTAGAAAGAAACGTCCTGTTTCTTCGTCACCGAATTGTTGTGCATCAACAATGTTGCCTTGATACTGCAGGAGCAATCCGCTCACGTTGTACACAATGCCTACGCGGTCAGGACATGACAGCGTCAAAATGAAATCGTTGCGTTGCATGTAGGGCTCAGTAAAAAATTAATTGAACGACAGGTGTAAGAGCGTTTCTTGAGCGATCGCCAGACTCGAGGTCAGGCCGGGTGATTCAATGCCAAACAGATTCACTAGTCCAGTAATCCCATGCGTACCAGGTCCGGCAATCATGAAGTCAGCGGCAGGCTCGTGCGGACCAGAAATTTTTGGACGAATGCCTGTATACCCGGGAGAGAGCGTACCGTCCTGCATGCCCGGCCAGTAGGTACGAACAGCTTCGTAAAAGCCATCGCAGCGACGCGGATCGATGTCGTAGTCAACACGATCAATCCACTCGACATCCGGACCGAATTTAGCCTGTCCGCCGAGGTCGAGCGTGAGGTGCACGCCGAGCCCTGCATGATGGGGTGTCGGGTAAATCAGGTGCGTAAAGGGCACGCGCCCCTGCAGTGTGAAATAACTGCCTTTACACAGATACTCTTGCGGAATGGAAGACTCCGGGATACCTTTAATCTTGCGCGCCAGTGTCGGGGCATGCAGCCCGGAGGCATTCACCAGAACGTTGCACGAGAGCGTCATGGCGTCTGCGCCACCAAACTCGAGATCAAAACCACCTTCGGGCCGCACGGTGCCTGTCAGTAATGGTGTGTGGAACACGCACTGCGCACCCGCATTCTCGGCATCCCCCTGGAAAGACAGCATCAGGCCATGGCTATCGATAATGCCGGTTGATGGAGAGAGGAGGGCGGCCACACAGGAGAGAGCGGGCTCGAGCGCCTGTGCCTGGGATCCTGTCAGTAACTCCATGTCATCCACCCCATTGATCCGGGCTTTGTTCATGATGTCAGTGAGTGCTGGAATTTCTTCTGCGCTGGTGGCAACGATCAGTTTGCCCAGACGCTTGTGTCCGACGCCATGTTCCGCACAATAGTCATATAAAAGATGACGGCCTTGCACGCACAGTCTGGCCTTGAGGCTGCCCGCCGGGTAATAGATGCCAGCGTGAATCACTTCGGAGTTGCGCGCGCTGGTGCCAGTTCCAATGCCTTCGGCGGCCTCAACCACCATCACTTCACGCCCTGCTAACGCGAGCGCGCGTGCGATCGCCAGTCCGACCACACCGGCACCGACAACGATGCAGTCAATATCCGCACTCATGATGACTTGGGCGTCAGGTCGTAGCCGCCAGCGTGATAGACCAGAGGCAGCGCGTCACTATAGCTGCAGTGTTCGACCTGACCGACAAAAATAATGTGATCGCCTTCGTCGTAGCGGCTGCGGTTATAGCATTCAAACCAGGCCGCACAATTCAGATCCAGACGGGGGGTGCCGTTTGGAGACGATGTCACGGCGGTTCCTGCAAATCTTTCTTTGGCGGTGCCGCGTGCAAATTTGTTGGCCAGCGACATCTGGTCCGATCCAAGCACCTGAATCACATACCGGTCGCAATGTTCGATGGTGGCCAGTGATGAAGAGTTGCGGGACAGGCTCCAGACCACCAGTGGTGGATCAAGCGATACGGAGTTAAAAGAGCTGACGGTTAAGCCGACCAGGCTCTGGTCATCCTTTTGGGCGGTCACGATGGTCACGCCCGTCGCAAACCGTCCAAGTGCCGAACGAAAGTAGGGGGAATCAAATGATGGCAATGCAACACTCATGGCGATAGGCGTCCGATTTTCCATTGACCTGACTCATCGAGTTCATAGGTCAAGCGGTCATGCAGTCTTGAAGGGCGGCCTTGCCAGAACTCAAAGGACAAGGGTTTGATGCGGTAACCGCCCCAGTGGTCGGGCCTGGGAGGCGTATCACCATATTTGTCTTGCATGGCTTTTGCGCTGGCTTCCAGCGCCTCGCATGTGACAGGCTGGCTCTGTGCTGAGGCCCACGCGCCGATGCGCGAACCGACTGGTCTGCTCTGGTAATACGCATCCGAGTCTTGTACGGATACTTTTTCGATGACGCCTTCGATACGTACCTGGCGTTCAAGCGGTTGCCAGAAAAAAAGCAGGCTGGCCCAGGGTTGCACGGCGAGCTCCTGACCTTTACGGGACAGGTAATTGGTGTAGAACACGAAGCCCGAGGAATCAAAGCCTTTTAGCAGTACGATGCGCGCAGAGGGTCGACCTTGTGCGTTGGCTGTCGCCAGGGTCATTGCAGTGGGTTCGGGGACTTTTTGCTCCCGTGCTTGCTCAAACCATAATGAAAACTGCTCAAAAGGCGAGTCTTTGGCGTCTTTTTCGAGTAAAACGCCTTTTTCGTAGCTTTGGCGAAGATTTGCAATCGACATACTGATTATCCATTTGGCAATACAGGTTTCACCCGGAAAGAGGCGAACGAAGGTATTGCCTAGTGTACCGTGCCATCGCACCCGGTTTTTCAGGCTTTTAGGGAGCTGTCCAGAGATTGCTGCTGCTGTTCGAGCCGATCCGCCAGGCGAGCGAGTCGCTCATCGCAGATCCCTGCCTGCCTAAGGGCGACGGCCGTCTGCATGACATAGTCAAAACAGCTGCCATAGATGCCTTTTGCTTTCAGGACGATGCGTACGAGTTCATCTTCATCGGGTTCTTTGACGTAGCTGATGGCGTCCGAGTTGATGATGAACGTCAGCGCCGAGATTGTGCCCTGGTCGGTCAGGCAATCCCGCCAGTGTGGGTAATACGCGCCGGTCGACATTTCCCTGACCCAGACCGTGCCAAATGTTTCACGGACTTTGTGGGCCGGAATCCTGAACACCATGCCCCCACAGCCTTCGCCGCCCTGTTCCAGTCCAAAGACCAGGCCCGGGATCTCGGGCGTGCCACGATTGATGCGCGACCACAGGCACAGGGCACGGTGGTGGTTCTCCAGTCGGGCCAGGCGGCTTTCGGCAAACTCGAACTCAGGCCGCCAGATCAGTGACCCATAACCGAATATCCATACATCCTGATCCTCTTGCCAACCACTGAGTGTTTCCTCAAGTGAGGCCTGGCGCTCGACTTCAGTCCAGCGTTTAAACAAATCAGCTGGTGGTGGCGTTTGATTGATTGATGTGTTTGGCATGCGCTTCAGGGTGAGGGGGGCAATTCAGTATTTGAAGGAGGTGGTTCGTTCCCGGCGTGACGCGTGAACCATCTGCCTGCTCCCAGGCTGACTGCCGAGATCCAGAATAATGGCATGACGCCCAAAAATGTCCCAAGCGCACCAAACGCAAGGGGCAAGGAAACCTGACAGCTATTGATTAAAGCCATTCTGACGCCAAATGCCTCTCCTGCCCGTCCAGGAGGTGCATGTTGCTGGAGGAGCGCAAGAATGCCTGGTTGTGTGGAGCCCAGCGCCAGACCGAGGATGAAGGAGAGCGAAACAAGCATCCATACGTGTGAAAAGAATGGATAGATCAGGTAATTGATCCCTGACACCGCCATTGCAATATGAATCAGCTGCCAGGGACGTAAGTGGCGTTGGATAAAAGGAATTCCGATGCGAACTACGATCGTTGCTGCGGCAAAACTCGCCAGAATAAAACCAATCGTGGTCGCCGATAAACCGATGCCCACGCCATAAATTGGCAAGACAAACATGTGAGTGTCCCAGGCGCTCGACAACAGCATATTGGCGGCAAAGACGCGGCGCAACTGTGGAATCGCCAGCAGATCCATCACGCTGCGGCGTTCTTTGTGCTGTGTTGACTTGACGTGAGAGGCGAGCAGATACTTGCGCATGCGGATCAGTCCAATCAGGCATGCGATCGGAGCAAGAGCCAGCAGCGCAAAGGCGTAACGATGTCCGAGGTGATCAATTGAAATTCCGGCAACCAGCGGGCCGATCAGTCCGGAGGTCGCCATGCACAGCGACAGCCAGGAAAAGTTGCGCAGTTTTTCTGCTTCGGTGCCTTGCCCCATCTGGCGTTGAACTGCGATCTGAAAAATCATGTGACCGACGCCAATGCAGACGGCAGCGATAATCAGGGCGGCAAGGTCCTGCCAGATAAAAGGGAGTGTTGTACCCAGGATGACACTGATGGCGCTAGCCCGCATGGGCTGCCAGGGACCAATCTTGTCAATGACTTGCCCGGCTTTAACCGAGAATAACGTGGGAAGTAGCGCAAAGACGGCGATCAGGATGCCAACCTCGAACGTGGAGCGCTCGAGCTGGAGAGCCGTCAGGGTGACTGCGATGCGTCCGCCAGAAATGGCGATATGCACCAGCATAATCAAAATACAAAGCTTTCCCGCGTCAGCCGAAACGGACGATTTTTTTAGGGGAAGATTAGGGGTTGAGGACATGCTCACGGTTTAAGTTTAAATTGTGTTCCTCAACGCGCCTCTTGTCGAGAGCGTTCAGAAGTTTTCTTTCTGTATCGTGCAAAAATGCATCATACGACTTTAACAACCCTCAACTTTCAGCGAGTGGTGCGCCAGCGAATGAATGATATCCCCAACGATACAGATCGGAGATTTGGCGGCTTGAGCCGACTCTTTGGTCCTGGCGCTCTTGTTGCGTTGCAGCATGCGCATGTGGCAATTGTCGGTATCGGGGGCGTCGGATCCTGGGCGGCAGAAGCCCTGGCAAGGAGTGGCGTGGGTGCGCTGACGCTGATCGACCTCGATCACGTGGGAGAGTCCAATATCAACCGTCAGGTTCATGCGCTGACAGACACGCTCGGTCAGGCAAAAATCGAGGCGATGGCCGATCGCGTCCGTGGAGTGAATGCACAGTGCAAACTCACGCTGATCGACGATTTCCTGACTCCCGAAAATGTTTCAGAAGTCTTGCCGGCATGCCTTGATGTGGTGATTGACTGCACGGATCAGGTTAAGGCCAAGATTGCAATGGTGCTGCAGTCACGTGCGCGCCGTCAGCCGTTGATCGTCTGCGGAGGGGCGGGGGGCAAGACCAATTTGCTGGCGTTGCGTGCTGCTGATTTGTCAGAGTCTACCCACGATGCACTCCTGACACGTATGCGCAATATGCTGCGGCGGGATCATGGTTTTGCGCGGGCAGGAACGGATACGGGCAAGGTTAAAAAACGCGTTCCAAAAATGGGTGTGCGTGTCTTGTGGGTCGATCAGCCCACTATCCTGCCTGACGCCTGGCAAACGGAACCGTTAGCCGACACGCCAGCCCCTCACGCCCCCCTGCAAGGATTGGCTTGCGCTGGGTACGGCTCAAGCGTTACTGTCACGGCAACCATGGGCTTTGCCGCTGCGGCAGAGGCAATCCAGATCATTCTTGAACAGAAAAAATAATTCCCAATGACTCAGCACGCCAGCAAGCCAGCACGCATTCTTTCCCGCATCCTGTCATTGGATGATTTTGAACGCGAAGCCTCCAGACGTTTGCCGCGTCCAATTTTTGGCTATGTGTCAGGCGCGTGCGAAGACTGCCATTCCCTGCGTGCCAATCGCAGTATTTTTGCAGATTATGAATTTGTGCCGCGTGTGCTGATTGATATCTCCAGGCGCAGCCAGGAGGTCGAACTGTTTGGACACACTTACAGCGCTCCGTTTGGCATGGCACCGATGGGCATCACTGCAATGTCTGCTTACCGCGGGGATGTTGTGCTCGCCGAGGCGGCTCAGCGTGCAAATATTCCAGCCATCATGAGTGGCTCGTCTCTGATCCGTATGGAAGAGGTTGTACAGGCGGCACCCAACACCTGGTTCCAGGCGTATCTGCCCGGAAAGGTCGAGCAAATTGCCCCCTTGATTGACCGGGTGGCGGCAGCAGGGTTTAAAACACTTGTGGTGACGGTCGACACTGCGTCTTCAGCGAACCGGGAGAACAATGTTCGTACGGGATTTTCAACGCCCCTGCGCCCAAGCTTGCGTCTGGCCTGGGATGGTGTGAGTCATCCACGATGGCTGTTTGGCACCTTCCTCAAGACACTCCTGCGTCATGGCATGCCGCATTTTGAAAATTCTTTCGCTACACGCGGAGCACCGATCATGTCGGCCAATGTGATGCGGGATTTCTCAACCCGGGGGCATTTGTCCTGGCAGCATGTCAAAGAAATTCGTGCCCGCTGGAAAGGACCGATGGTGATTAAAGGCATTCTCCATCCCAGTGACGCTGCACTGGCACGCCAGTACGGGATGGATGGTTTGATTGTGTCCAATCATGGCGGACGTCAGCTAGATGGTGCCACTTCACCACTGCGCGTGCTACCGCAAATCCTTGAGCAATTCAAAGATGGACCGGTGATGCTTGATAGTGGTGTGCGACGCGGCAGCGATGTCCTCAAGGCGCTGGCGCTCGGTGCCCGCTGCGTCTTTCTGGGACGGCCGTTCAATTACGCAGCTGCCGTGGGCGGTCCGGCCGGTATCGACCACGCGATTTCATTATTGGAACAGGAGGTGTCACGTAATATGGCACTGATGGGAGTGACAGGCGTTGGCCAGCTCAGTCCCGACTGTCTGATCCACGTGACAAGTCCACGCTGACCGAGTGATTCACGTTGGGTAAACAGGTGGTGCGTTCACCGCATTTTATATGTACATTACATTTTATTTCTAAAAATACTGGAGCAAGCATGGCTGAACTTGGTTTTCAAATCAATACACATAAACATACCGTCAGCGCAGCAACACTGAAAAAGTTTGCAAAGTTTGCCGTCGCAAATATCAGTGACGTGATGAACCGGACCAACGGCACTGTTGATCTGCGTCCTTTTCATAAAGGTGGCAAGATTCTTGGTCGTGCCTTCACTGTCAAGACTGCGCCTGGTGACAACCTGATGGTGCACAAGGCGATTGATATGGCCGCTCCTGGCGATATTATTGTGGTGGATGCTGGTGGTTTGCAGCGCAATGCCATCATCGGTGAAATCATGTCTACGCTTGCACACTCCAAAAAAATTGGTGGCTTTATCATTGACGGTCCGATCCGTGATGTGGATGCGATTGGCAAAAGCACTTTCCCTGTGTTCGCACGCTCCATTTCGCATCGTGGACCTTACAAAGAGGGCCCTGGTGAAATCAACGTGACGGTCTCCATTGATGGAATGGTTGTCCAGCCAGGCGACATTATTGTCGGTGACCAGGATGGCTTGTTGGCGATTCGTCCTGAAATCGCCGAAGAACTCGCCAAGCTGGTTGCAGCTGTCGAGAAAAAAGAAAAAGAGATTCTTGCCAAAATCGCAAAAGGCACGCTGGATCGCTCGTGGGTCGATCAGATCTTGCGTGCAAAAGGTGCGCTCAAGTAAGTAGTGTTGTATTTTTATGCTGCAGGAGACATCCTGCGGGATGGATGAAGTCATAAACCGTTGTCTGGCCGCCGGGCTGGGCAACGGATAAAAATAATCGGGGACAAAATGAAAAAGAAAGTTGTGCGTTTTAATTTCTGGCTCAATCCTGCCTTTGATGCGCAGATTGGCAAGTCGGCGGATATTGATCTGTCGGTATTAAATTACGCAGATTCAGATCAAAAAAATCTGGCGACCTTTAAAGAAGCACACATCTATCATTTCTGCGCGGCGCGCGATGAAGTGCCCTCGCAGTGGTGGGTCACCGACGATCTGATTAAACAATCCCCTAACCTGCTGTGTGCCTCCAGCTCTGGGGCAGGCTATGACCCGGTTGATCTTGCTGCCTGCAATCGTCACGGTGTGCTGGTCGTAAATCAGTCAGGTTGCAACGCCGACTCCGTCGCCGAGCACACGCTGGGCCTGATGCTGTCGGCCAAGCATCGCATTACAGAAAGTGACCGAGTCATGCGTGCCAACGCCTACACCACGCGCGAAGACCTGATGGGCAATGAGATTCGAGGTCTGACCTTGGGAATTGTCGGGATGGGTAATATCGGGACCCGTGTCGCGCAGCTGGCACAGGCTTTCGGCATGCAGGTAGTGGGCCATGATCCCAATCTGTCGAATGAAGAAATTCAAAAACGCGGTGCCAAACCGGCGAGTTTCAATGACCTGCTCAAGCAAGCGGATGTCGTCACCGTTCACTGTCCACGTACGCCTGAGACACTCAATTATTTTGGCGCGGATCAATTTCGGGCGATGAAGCCGGGCGCAGTATTTCTATCCACCGCACGCGGTGGTATCCATGATGAGACCGCTCTCTATGAAGCCTTGCGTGATAAGCATCTCTCGGGGGCAGGTCTGGATGTCTGGTCAGTTGAGCCTCCAGCACGCGATAACCCTTTGCTGTCACTGCCAAATGTAACCGCCACATATCACACAGCAGGTGTGACACATGAAGCACGTCGCAATGCGGCAACCATGGCTGCTGATCAGATTCAGTCCATGCTGCGTGGCGAACGCGCACCACGCATCATTAATCCAGAAGTCTGGCCCGTCTATCTTGAACGCTTTAAACGTATCTTTGGCTAAATGATTTCTGTTTGAGACCAGGCAGCGTGAACGTCTCACGCTGTGTTGAGTAATCAATGCGAGGCTGACGTCATGAAAAAAATTGTTAAGTGCTATGGCTTCTTGTTTGGTACGGTATTGGCTGCCCTGGGTCTTTCAGGTCAGTCTGTGGCGGCAGATTATCCTGACCGTCCAATCACGATGATCGTCGCCTATGCCCCCGGGGGTGGAACAGATCTGGTGGCAAGACTGATTGCCCCGTATGTTGAAAAGTATCTTGGCAACAATGCAAGAATTGTTGTCACCAACAAGCCTGGGGCGGGTGGTGGAATTGGTTTTGCCGAGTTGGCGAAAGCGCCAGCAGATGGCTATACCATCGGATTCCTGAATACGCCAAACCTTGTGTCGATTCCGATTGAACGCGAAACAAACTTTACCTGGCAAAGCTACGATCTGATTGGCAACTTGATTGATGATCCGGGCGCTTTTACCGTCAACACGTCCAATCCAGTCAGTAATCTGAAAGAACTTGCCGCCTTCGCCAAGGCCAATCCAGGCAAGGTTACGGTTGGTACGACAGGCGTCGGTTCAGATGACCATCTTGCCATGCTGATTTTTGCCAAGGCATCTGGTTTGAAAATGACGCATATTCCCTACAAAGGATCTGGTGAAGTACGAGGTGCCCTGGCCTCGAACCAGTTGGTCGTTGGTGCCATCAATGTGGGCGAAGCGTTGCAATACATGAAAGGTGGCAGCCCAATGAAAATGCTAGGCCAGATGGCAACCAGGCGTACGGTCCTGGCGCCCGATGTCCCGACTTTTGCCGAGCAGGGGTACAACATTGAAATGGCTTCTTTGCGCGGTCTTGCAGCCCCAAAAGGCTTGCCGGCTGATGTGCGTGCACGTCTGGTGAAGGCGGTGGCGCAGGCTGCTGCTGATCCTGCCTATATCAGGCAGGCAAATGAAATGTTTGCCCCGGTCCGCTATCTCGCACCTGACGCTTATCATGCAGAACTGAGCAACGCAGAAAAAGAGTTGCGTCAGTTATGGAAGGAAATCCCCTGGAAGGAATGATGGCCAAGCAAGCTTCACATCAAACCAGCCACGCAGTCCATTCGATAAGCGGATCTCTGCGTGCGGTTGCAGCAGGTCGTTGCGGGTGAGCGTGCCTTGCCTGGCCTGTCTGGTGTCAAGCAGCTGTCGGCGCTGTACGCCACCGAGCAACCCGCTTGCGCATTCAGGCGTGACCCATTCACCATTTTTTTTAATGTAGATGTTTGAGCGACTGCCTTCACATACCTCATCACGCGCGTTAAAAAATATCAGGTCAAAAAAACCGGGATGCTTTGCAAGCCATGTCGTGGTGGCGCTATACCAGGGCCGATAGGTGGTTTTGTGCTGGAGCAGAGTTTGTGTGTGATCCAGCACGACAGGTGCGATGGCAATCGATGGCTGACCCGTCAGCTCGGGCAAGGCTGCTGTTTCGACCGTGACTGAGCCTGGTGCGGTGAGCAATAGCCGGATCCGCTGGTTGCCTTGCGCAGAGGTCGCGCAAAGCTGATCTTCAACGAGGTGTCTGACTGCCTCGCGTCCCGGCCATGCATAGTTGAGTGCGCGCGCAGACGCCTCAAGCCGGTCCAGATGGAGCTCAATGAGCGGAATTGTCCCCAGGGCATCCGCGCGCATGGTTTCAATCAGTGCGGGGAGCTCCTGGGTCAGCACGCGCGCTTTCCACTGGCATTCCTGCCATTCTTGTTCTGGTTCGGAGTCGTACACAATCCCACCACCCACATGATAAGTACCATGCCCTGCATGATCCATGACGAGCGTACGGATAGCGACGTTCAAACAAAAATCACCGCTTGGCGCCATCCATCCAATACTCCCGCAGTACAAGCCTCGCGGTTGAGGTTCTGTCTGACGGATGCGTTGCATGGCTGCCACTTTTGGGGCTCCTGTGACAGAGCCACATGGGAACAGGGCGCTCAGGATGGTTTCGAAGGATGTCTCTTTTTGTATCGTGGCCTGCACTGTTGAGGTCATGGTCCAGACAGAGGGATACTTTTCGAGAGAGAATAAAGGCTCTGCAACAACGCTGCCAGGTACTGCAACGCGCCCAAGGTCGTTGCGCAGCAAGTCGACAATCATCAGGTTTTCGGCGCGATTCTTGATGCTGTTTTGTAACGCCAGACCGGTCTGCTGATCGGTGGCGGGATCCGCTGACCGTGGGGCTGTCCCTTTCATCGGGCGCGTCACCAGCGTCTGTCCTGTGCGTTGTAAAAAAAGCTCTGGCGAAAATGACAGGATCGTTCGGTCTGTATCTTCGATCAGTGCAGCAAATGCAACGGGGTGGTGATTCGCGATCTTGCGATAGAGTGCAGCGGCCGACCCGACAGTCGAAACCTGCATGGGAAAGGTTGCGTTGATCTGATAGACCTCGCCTTGTGCGATCCACTCATGGATCTGCCTCATGCGCGCAATGTAGTCTTTGTGCTCGATCTCAGGCTGTACCGTGAGTACGCTTGCCGTGTCTGCGTCCCCCATGCCCCAGGGTGCTTCAAGTGTCATTTGTTCAAACACCAGCGCAGTCAGTCCAGGGTGTTTGTTTTCAGAGGCGTTATGTACCGTTTTATTTCTGCTGTACTGACCGATAGCCGGCTCAAGCCACTCGCCGACTTCATACTCGATCAATAGTGCAATCCATGCACCTGTGCGCCTGGCTGCTTCAATCTGTGCAAAGGCCTCGGGTAGTTCTTTTGCCGTCCGTGCAGTAATGCGCGTGCGCAACCCCTTGAGCACGCGCGCCTGACCGGACAGACGATCTTCAAAACGACAGATACTCATTCTCGATTCATGAACTCATGCAATACTTCGCCCGTGTGTGAGCGTTTACGAACGGCGACAACTTGCTCAGGAGTACCTTCGATGACGAGCTTGCCGCCACCTGTCCCACCTTCCGGACCCAGGTCGAGCAGCCAGTCTGCTTCTGCAATGATGTCCAGATTGTGCTCAATCACTACAACAGTGTTGCCGGCCTCGACCAGTCGGTGCAGGACGCGGATCAGTTTTTCCACGTCAGCCATGGACAGGCCCACGGTTGGTTCATCCAATACATACAGGGTGTGTGGCAAGCGTGAGGCGCGTCCGGTGGTGATCACGCCCTCTGTCATACGGGCTTTGGCCAGCTCCGTGACGAGCTTGATGCGTTGTGCTTCACCTCCTGAGAGGGTCGGCGAAGGCTGGCCAAGTGTCAGATAACCGAGGCCGACATCCTGCATCAGTTGTAACGGGTGACGAATCCGTGGGTGGGCAGCAAAATAACCAATGGCATCATCAACTTCCATCGACAGGACTTCGCCGGCATGTTTTTCGCGCATCCGCACACCAAGTGTATCGGTGTTGAACCGGGCGCCGTTGCAGGCATCGCAAGGCACCTTTACATCAGGCAGGAAACTCATCTCGAGTGTGCGCATACCCTGTCCTTCACAGAGTGGGCAGCGACCATCGCCGGTATTGAAAGAAAAGCGGCCTGCTGTCCAGCCTCGGATGCGTGCTTCGTTGGTTTCTGCGAACTGTTTGCGTACATCGTCCCAGAAGCCAATATAGGTTGCTGGACAGGAACGGGGCGTTTTGCCAATCGGTGTCTGATCGACCTCAAGTACGCGATCAATTTGCTGCCAGCCTTCAATCGCATCGCAACCATGCCAGACCGGGTCGGTCCGCATCGCGACTGCGGCATGCAAGTTGTCCAGCAGGACTTCTCGTGCGAGTGTGGATTTGCCCGAGCCAGAAACGCCAGTCACCACGCTGAGACGGCCAATCGGAAAGTGTGCATCAATGTGACGCAGGTTATGCAGTTTGGCACCCTTGACCGTAATCATTGGCGTGTCTTTAACGATCGGACGGCGTGGCTGCAGGGGATGGATCAGGGGATGCCGGAGGTAGTGGCCAGTTGTGGACTCTGGTGCTTCCATCAGGTCCTTCAAGGTGCCTTGCGCGACAACACGTCCGCCCCGTATGCCCGCGCCAGGACCAATGTCGATCACATGTTCGGCACGACGTATCGTGTCGTCGTCATGCTCGACTACAACCAGGGTATTGCCGTTCTTCTCCAGGCGCGAGAGGGCACCCAGCAGGATGCGGTTATCACGTGGATGCAGGCCAATGGTTGGCTCATCCAGCACATAGCAGACACCCTGCATGTTGGAGCCCAGTTGTGCCGCGAGCCTGATGCGTTGGGCCTCTCCTCCGGAGAGGGTCGGCGCAGCCCGATCAAGCGCCAGATAACCGAGGCCGACTTCTTGCATGAATTGCAGGCGGCCACGGATTTCAGACAGGATGTCACGGGCAATCTCTGCATCACGTCCTTTCAGGACCAATGCCGTAAAGAAGGTATGCGCATCCGTCACCGGTAAACCGGCGAGCTCGGCAATCGATTTGTCATGCCACAGCACCGCGCGTGCGATGGGATTGAGGCGTGCACCATGGCAACTGGTGCACACATGTGTTTCTCCTTCGTACCAGGCATTCCATGCGGTTTCTTCTCCTGTTTGCTCTGCATCAAACCCTTGCAGTTGCAGACCCGTTCCAAAGCAGCCCTGGCACCAACCGTGTTTAGAATTGTAGGAAAACATTCTTGGATCTGGTTCAGGAAAGCTGGTGCCGCAACTCGGACAAGCACGCTTGACTGAAAAATGCTCCTGTTCAAGCTTGGCGCTCATGCTTTCGTGCAAATTGTCCAACGGCCAGACAATACTCATCACGCCTTGCCCGTGTTCCAGCGCGCTGCGAACTGCTTCGCGCAGCTCAGCTTCATTGTTGCTGCCCACAGTAAGGTCGGCGACCGGCAACTCAATGTTGTGCTCTTTAAAGCGGTCCAGGCGCGGCCATTTTGCAGTGCCAATAAATGCATCATCGACACGCAGATGCGTGTAGCCTTTGCCTGCTGCCCACTTCGCCAGATCGGTATAAAAACCTTTGCGAGCGGTGACCAGTGGTGACATCAGTCCGATGCGATGGCCCTTGTGATCGCGCATGATACGAGCCACGATCTGGTCGGCGCTTTGTGGTTCAACGCTGACCTGACAGGTCGGGCACATTTGCGTGCCTAGCTTCATGTAGAGCAGGCGCAGGAAATGGTGGATCTCGGTCATGGTCGCAACCGTGGATTTGCGTCCACCCCGGCTGGTACGCTGTTCAATCGCGACGGTCGGCGGAATCCCGAAGATGGCATCAACGTCAGGCTTGCCGGCCGGCTGCACAATGGCTCGGGCGTAGGCATTGAGCGATTCCAGGTAACGACGCTGTCCTTCGTTGAACAGAATGTCAAAGGCAAGTGTGGATTTGCCTGACCCAGAAACGCCTGTGATGACGGTGAACTTGCCGTGCGGAATACTGACACTAATGTTCTTGAGGTTGTGTTCGCGCGCATGCAAGATATCAATGCTTGTGGCCGCACGCCTTTTTTCTTTCATAACAGTCTGTAATGAGCGTCCTGCTTCGGGCTTGCCTGGCTCTCCCAACAGCAACGCTGACGTGCCGATCGCATCAGGCGTCATGGCCACGGCGTATTCACGCAGTGCCGCTCCGGTATACGAGGTGGGGTGTGCCATGACGTCTTCAGGACTGCCTGCCACGATGAGTTCGCCACCCGCGTCTCCGCCATCCGGTCCGAGGTCAATGACCCAGTCTGCTGCGCGAATGACATCCAGGTTGTGTTCAATGATGAGCAGCGTGTGCCCCGCACCGAGCAGTTTGCGAAAGGCTCGCATCAGGCGCGCCACGTCATCGAAGTGCAGACCTGTCGTTGGTTCGTCAAACAGGAACAGGCTGCCTTTTTTAGCAAGCTTGGTTGTCGAAATTCCGCTGCGTGCGGCCTCGGCCAGATGGCCCGCAAGTTTGAGTCGTTGAGCTTCACCACCGGAAAGTGTGGGAACAGGCTGGCCCAGCTTGACATACTCCAGTCCGACATCGGCCAGCGGCGCGAGTCCAAGCTGGACATCCCTGAGGCCCTTAAAAAACTCGAGTGCTTCCGATACTGTCATGTCGAGCACGGCATCGATTGAGGCGCGCTTGCCGAGGTGTTCAATTTCCACCTCGCGCACTTCAGGCCTGAAGCGTTTGCCATCGCAGTCTGGGCAACGAATATAAACGTCAGACAGGAATTGCATTTCCACGTGCTCAAAGCCGGTTCCACCACAGGTCGGGCAACGACCGTCTCCGCTGTTAAAGCTAAAGGTGCCAGGCGTATAGCCGCGTTCGCGTGCGACCGGAGCCTGGGCAAACAACTTGCGGATCGGATCAAAGGCACCTACATAACTGGCCGGGTTGGATCTGGCGGTCTTGCCAATTTGCGCCTGATTGACCATGACGACATCGGCCAGCTGCTCTGCACCCAGGATACGGTCAAAGGCACCAGGAGATTCTGTGGGTTTGCCCATGATCTTGAGCAGGCCTGGGTAGAGCACGTCCTGAATCAGTGTCGATTTGCCTGAACCCGAGACTCCCGTCACGCAAACGAGCCGACCCAGTGGAATTTCAATGGAGATATTTTTAATATTGTTTGCAGTGACGCCTTCCAGTAACAGGCGTGGCGTGCCAGGCAGGACTGGCAGCGGACGAGGCGCTTCGACCTTCATGCGCCCACCCATGTATTTGCCGGTGAGTGTTTCAGCATCTTTCAGCGCCTGCGGCGTGCCGTCGAACACGATGTAACCCCCACGCTCGCCGGGCCCCGGACCCACATCAATCACACGGTCGGCTGCGATCATTACCTGAGGGTCATGTTCAACTACTACCAGTGTATTGCCGGCATCGCGCAATCGATGCATGACTTCGACTACACGATGGATGTCGCGCGGATGCAAACCAATCGACGGTTCGTCGAGAACAAAAAGCGTGTTGACGAGTGAGGTGCCCAGAGCGGTCGTCAGGTTGATTCGCTGGACTTCACCGCCAGATAATGTGCGGCTCTGACGGTCGAGCGTCAGATAACCTAAACCAACATCACACAGGAACTTCAACCGGCCGCGTACTTCTGTCAGGACCAGATCCATTGCCGCATCCATTGCACCGGCAAATTTGATCGTCCCAAAAAAACTACTGAGCTGTACGATTGGTGTCAGCATCATGTCCTGGATAGTCTTACCTTCAATTCTCCAGAGCAAGGCGTCAGGCTTGAGGCGTGCGCCATGACAGGTTGGGCAAGGTGTATAGCTGCGGTATTTGGACAACAGCACACGCACATGCATTTTGTAGGATTTCGTTTCGAGCCAGGTAAAGAAGCGTTGCACGCCATACCACTGCGTCTTCCAGGCCTGATTGCCGCCTTTCCAGAGTGGATCTCCATCCAGCACCCACTCCTGGTGTTCGGGTGGAAGGTGTTTCCAGGGAGTATTGGTCGAGACGTTGGCCCGTTTGGCATACTTGAGGAGCTCTTCCTGGCAGTTCAAATAGCTCGGCGTCTGCCAGGGTTTGATTGCGCCTTGTTCGAGTGTTTTGTTTTCATCCGGAATAACCAGGCCAAAATCGATACCGATTACCCGGCCAAAGCCGCGACAGGCTTCACAGGCCCCGAGTGGCGAGTTAAATGAAAAGGAGCTCGGCAGTGGGTCGCTATAACTGATATTGCATTCGGCGCAGTGCAGTTTGTCGCTGAATTTCCATACCTGAGTGTCATTGCCATCAGCATCCAGGACGTGGATTGCGATCAGGCCGTTGCCCATCTTGAGCGCAATATCGAGGGCTTCGAGCACGCGTGAAGGTTCGGCACTTGAAAAACGGAACCGGTCCTGGATGACGCGCAGGGTCCGTAAGGCAGGTGCGATGGTGGCTGCTTTCTTTGAAGCCGTTTTTTTAGCGACAGGGGCAGGGCTGGTTGCATCATTGGCCGCGCTGCCTGAGGGCGTGGTCTGGTTTTCGTCTGCATGGACGCGGGTATAGCCCTGCTGGTCCAGAAAGCCTCGTACTTCCTCCTCGGTGAAACTGACGGGCACCTGTACCGGAAAGGTCACGACCAGCCGAGGGTCAGCCAGATCGGACGCACGTGTATTGATCGCAGCCAGAATCGAGGCGGTACTGTCACGGCATACCGCCTGTCCGCAGCCACGACAGAATAATTGAGCGCCACGCGCGAACAGAAGTTTCAGGTGGTCATTGAGCTCTGTCATCGTGCCAACCGTGCTGCGCGAGCTGCGCACCGGGTTGGTCTGATCAATCGCGATCGCCGGCAGGATGCCCTCTATCTTGTCGACCTGAGGTTTATCCATGCGATCAAGGAACTGACGGGCATAAGGGGAGAAGGTCTCGACGTACCGCCGCTGGCCTTCTGCATAAAGGGTGTCAAAGGCGAGTGAGCTTTTGCCCGAGCCGCTGACGCCCGTGATGACGGTTAATTCGCCCGTATTGAGGGTCAAATCGAGATTCTTGAGATTGTTCTGGCGCGCACCAGTAATGCGAATGATTGGGTTCATTTTGCAATCATAGAACGGCAATGCTACTTAGGAGGCCGAAATGAGGTGAATGTCCGTATTGTTTTTAGGTTAATATAGTAGGTTCTACCGGAGATTTTTCATGGCTTCAGAAACAAAACGTACACGCCGTAACACCCTCGAGCGCCGTTGTTTGGGCAAGGCCTTCAAGCGCCTGTTCGTCAACGCACCTAAAGGTGTGTTCAAAATGCTCGAAAAGGTCAAAAAAGCCTAATTCAAGGCTAATTTCGAAATTTGCGGTGCATTTGCTGTAGATTTTGTTTTTGATCGCTTAAAAAGCCGCCAACTCACTGTTGTCGGCTTTTTTCTTGCCCTCCAATATCTTTAGTTTTGTTAGACAAAACTTAATAAATAAAAAATATATCAAGATACGGGTTACCCCTAGTTGGTAAATAGGCCTGTGCACTTGACGTAGCCTCCGGATGGTATGAATATCTGTTCACGCAGCATATAAAAATACATATTCGGAGACAACCATGAAGTTTTGTACTGCAAAACTATTTTGGAAGCTGACGCTGGCTTCAGGTTTGATAGCAGGTTCATTCACCGTTCAGGCGCAACCGATCAAGGTGGGCTGGCTTTCGTCACTCACCGGCCCGCTCTCTGCCTCGGCAATTGCCGAAAACCAGGGTGTGGAGCTTGCCGTAGAGGAAATCAATGCCGCTGGCGGCATCCTGGGGCGCAAAATTGAACTCCTGACCCGTGATACGGCCGGCGATCCAACCAAGGCGGTGAACTTTGCGCAGCAACTGGCCTTCAGTGACAAGGTCAGTTTTGTGATTGGGCCGGTCAATTCTGGTGAGGGGCTGGCCACAACGCCGATGCTGGCGCGTGCAGGTGTGCCCAACATCATCATTGGTGCGATTGATGAACTGACTGACGCCAAGAAATATCCACGCGCTTTCCGCATGATCAACACCAATATGCAGTGGATCACCACGGCGAACAAGTATGCAATTGAAACGCTGAAAAAGCAGAAAGTTGCAGTCATTGCAGATACCTCAGGTTATGGCACTGCGAGTGCAAAATCTGCCATTGCCTTGCTTGAAAAAGCTGGCATCAAGCCCGTGTATTCTGTATTGATCGATGCCAACAAAACCGATGTCATGGATGAGATGACAAAGGCGCGCAACGCAGGAGCGGACGTTGTCATGCCCTGGACCGCTGCAGCAGGATTGCTGGGCCGGCTGATCAATGCGCGCGGTGAAATGGGCTGGGATGTGCCGATCGTTGGACACCCTGCTCTGATGGCTGCACAGATTCGCAAACTGCTGAACAAGCCCGAGTACTGGGATAAAACCTATGCGGCTGGCTATGTCAGCACGACCTATCTGCCTGATGGGAAGTTGCCGGTTGCGACACAGGGGCTGGTCGATAAAATCCGCCCGCGCCTGGGCGGAGGTGAGATCGACGTGACCTTCTGGTGGGTGGCTCTTGGCTACGATACGGTCAAAATGATTGAGCATGCAATTAAAAAAGCGGGTTCAACCGATCCAGCCGCGATCCAGAAAGCAATGGAAACTACTTCCAACTATCCAGGTGTCTACGCAACGTATAGCTGGAGCGATACACAACGCGATGGTTTTCCTGATAGCGGCATGGTGATGAATACCGCCAATACCTTCAAGGACGGCAGCTTCAAGCTTGCTCCAAAATAAGGCGTAAAAAATGCTGACAGTCCTTGTAACGGGTCTGGCCATTGGCATGCTGTATGGTGCCGTGGCTCTTGTTTATAACGTGATGTTTTCGACCTCCAAGGTACTGTCGGTCACGACGGGTCACATCTCAATGCTGGGCGGCGTATTTGGCGCCTGGTTCATGATCAATCTGCAAATGCCCTGGTACGTAGGCCTGCTGGGTGCAATTCTGGTGGGCGCGGCCTTTGGCTGGATCACTGATGTGCTGGCTATTCGACGTGTGCTGGCTCGTAGTGACGAACACCTCTGGCTGTTGAGTACCCTTGCTGTAGCCACCATGGTGCAACAGGGTGTCGGCTTGTGGTGGGGCACTGAGCCCACGCCCTTTCCTCGCCTGATTCCTCAGGAATTTGGTGCCGGCATGGCAGACCAGAAATTCTGGCTGCCCATTATTCTGGCTGTTCTGATGGCGATTGGACTGGAGTTGTTTTATCGCCGGACGCTGTACGGAAAACTATTCCTTGCGATGTCCGAAGATGCATTTGCCGCCCGTGCGCGTGGGGTATCAACTGATCGAATTCGCTCGATGTCCTACGTTTTGTCCGGGGCGCTGGGCGGTCTGGCTGGCTTTGCCGCCGGGCAACTGACCTTCGCGTATTTTGCCTTGGGGCTGACGCTCACGCTCAACGGCTTTATCGCGCTGGCAGTCGGAGGGTTAGGAAGCAATATTGGTGCGCTCGTAGGAGGGGCCTTGCTTGGCCTGCTCAATGCCTATGCGACCTATTGGTTCGGAGGGGAATATCAGCAGACGATTTCGGTCGGCTTGTTGATGGTGGTGCTGCTCCTCAAGCCAGAAGGCTTGTTTGGTTCGAAACGCGTCCGTCCGGTTTAAGAGCGGAGCTGAGAAAAAACATGCATACAACTTCGAATCACGCCCGCACGCTCACCTTGATCCTGGCTGCCGCAGCCGCCCTGACGTTACCTTTCTGGGCGAGTGATCAATATCAGTTGCATCTGGCCGCTCTCATTGCGGTGTATTGGATATTGATTTCCGGACTCAATATCGTTGTCGGATTTACAGGTCAGCTTTCGATCGGACATGTCGGCTTATTGTCAATTGGTGCTTATGGCTTTTGTATTCTCGCAGGCAAGATGGAATTGAATCCATATCTCGCCCTTGCGATATCGGGAGGTCTGGGAGGCATCTGTGGCCTGGCTCTGGGCTTACCCTCGTTGCGATTGCCAGGATTTTATTTTGCCATGGCAACGATGGCTTTTGCACTGATCGTCAATGAAATTATTCTGGCCCAGGTGGACCTGACCGGAGGCGGGATCGGACTGGTCGGTCCTTTATTTACGGCACCTTTTGATACACCTTCAGGATTTTATTACCTGGTGGCGCTGCTTGCTGGCTTTGCAACGTGGCTGACCTGGAATATTGCCCGTAGCATGTGGGGCAAGGGTCTGATTGCGATTCGTGATAATCCGGTTACGGCACAGGCTGTCGGTGTGCCGGTCTTTCGGGCCAAACTGGTTGCTTTCGTCTTCAGTGGTGTGCTGGCGGGTGTGTCAGGCGGTTTATTTGCCTCCTTGCAAAGCTACATCACGCCAGACACCTTCGTGTTTGAATTGAGTATGTTCTTCTTTGTCTGCATCATCATCGGAGGGCGCGGCAGTATTGTCGGACCGTTCCTCGGCACGGTCGTGCTGACCGCTTTGCCTGAGATGGTAGCTTCGCTGGCCAAGCTGGGTAACTTTTTTTATGGTCTGCTTCTGCTTGTTGTTGTGCTCGTGATTCCGGAAGGGATTGGCAGAATGCTTCAGCTGATTTACGAACGGATCAAGCCACGTGAGATTGAGTCCATACCGATTCAGCCTGACGTCAAGGGTCTGATTCAAACGCTCAGTGATACGGTATCAGAGGGTGGACCGATTCAGGTTGAGCACATCAGCAAACATTTTGGTGGCGTGGCGGCACTCGATGACGTGTCACTGACACTTGCCCCGGGTGAAATCCATGGGTTGATTGGCCCGAATGGCAGCGGCAAGACCACGATGCTGAATTTACTTTCCGGGTATTACGAACCTTCATCAGGAGACATGCTGTATCGCGGCCAGGATTTTGGCGCTTCAACCGTGCAACAACGCGCAAGGATGGGGATCGCCCGTACCTTTCAAAAGCCCCGGCTCTTGCCTGAGCTGACTGTACTTGAGAACGCCATGGTAGGTGCCTGGTCGGAATCGACTTCAGGGTTTATGGCTTCTGCCTTTGCTTTGCCAGGCGTACGTATCGAGGATCGATTTTTACGTGAGCGTGCCGCCCAGTTACTGGTGGGTGTTGGTCTGGGTGGAGTCATGCATCGTCGAGCCAATCTGCTGGATCATGCACAGCAACGATTCCTGGAAATTGCGCGAGGCCTCGCACTGCGGCCCAGATTTATTTTGCTGGACGAGCCCGCCGGTGGCTTGACCAGTGTCGAAATTGAACATCTGGGTGCAGTGATTCGTGCGATCAGTCTGTCGGGTATTGGGGTGTTGCTCGTCGAGCACCATACCGACTTTGTATTCCGTGTCTGCGACAAGGTGACGGCCTTGAATGTGGGTCGCATGATCCAGCATGGCACGTCAGATCAAGTCCGTCATGACCCGGAAGTGATTCGTGTCTACCTCGGAGCCTGATGATGACTGAGAAATCTTCCCGACCCGGGCAAGTGCTGTTGTCCGTTCGTGACTTGCACGTTGCCTACGGCAAGGCAGAAGTGGTGCATGGCTTGTCGCTTGATGTCCGCGCGGGTGAGTTTGTAGTGGTGCTCGGTCGCAATGGTGCGGGCAAGAGCACGGTGATGCATGCCATCTCGGGATTAGTCCCCAAGCGCAGTGGCACGGTCAGCTTTGAGGGTCAAGATCTGACACAGGCGAGTGCCAGACAGATTGTGCAGTCCGGCATTATTCAAGTGCTTGAAGGCCATCGTGTCTTTCAGACCTTGACCGTTGAGGACAACCTGATGATCGGTACCTATGCAAAGACTCCACGTGGAGACCGCAGCAAGCTCGAGGCGATCTATGACTTGTTCCCAGAGCTTGCAGAACGTAAACAACAGATGGCCTCACGTTTGTCAGGTGGTCAGCAGCAGATTCTTGCTGTGGCGCAGGGCGTGATTGGAGAGCCCAAACTATTGATCTTGGACGAACCTTCAGGCGGGTTGGCTCCCATTGTTGTCGATAGAATTTTGTCCGTCGCGTCTGCGCTCTGCGCCAAGGGCCTGGCTATTTTGCTGGTTGAGCAGCTTGTTGAAAAAGCACTCAAGCACGCACATTTTGCATTTTTGATGGAAACCGGTCGTGTCGTGGCTGCAGAGTCGTCGGCGGAGATTGGTCGAGGTGATTTATTACACAGGGTTTTTCTTGGCGGTGGTGAACCGATGACAGAAATGGAGAGTAAATAATGAGTAGTTCAAAAAGATGGATCAATCGCCCTGAGGGTTCAAACTGGGGTGATTTTGGTCCGGATGATCAGCGCGGCCGGATTAATTTGCTGACCCCTGAAAAAGTGATGCAGGGCATCGCCGAAGTCAAAGAGGGCAAGCCGTTTTGTCTGAGCTTGCCGCTTGATTACCCCGGTGGCAACTTGCTCAATCCGCGTCGTCATCCGCCCGTGATTCGTCCGACCTTGCGCAACGGTCGTCCCAACATGAATTACAAGCTTTTTTCGGATAATAACCAGCATAGCGACGTCGTCAGCGATGATCTGGTCGTGCTGCATCTGCAGTATTCGACGCAGTGGGACAGTCTGGCCCATGTGGGTTCGCTCTTTGATGCAAACGGTGATGGCATTCCCGAAGCGGTCTATTACAACGGCTATCGCGCAGGCGAACATATCATCGGTCCGACAGAAGGCAAGGATGCAGGCGTGCCAGAGCCGGGTGACCAGAGAACGACTTCGAACGCCACTGCTCTTGGCATCCAGAACATGGCTGAAGCCTGCGTGCAGGGTCGTGGGGTGATGGTTGATTTTCATGCACACTTTGGCAATAAAAAAGTGGTCGTGGATTACGACATCATGATGCGTGTGCTTGAGCAGGACAAAGTTGAAATTGAAAAAGGCGATATGGTGGCCTTGCATACTGGCTTTGCCCAGATGCTGCTCGACATGAAGAAAAAACCTGACCTCAGTATCCTGGATAACAGTTGTGCCGCGCTGGATGGTCGCGATTCAAAATTGCTGAATTGGATTACGGACAGCGGTCTGGTTGTGCTCATGGCGGATAACTACGCCGTTGAAGCACACCCTGCGACCAAACATGTCGGCTGCTGCGCTACGCTGCCCCTGCATGAGCACTGCCTGTTCAAGCTTGGCATTCATCTGGGCGAAATGTTTTATCTGACTGAACTGGCTCAATGGTTGCGTAAGAATGGTCGCAATCGTTTTCTACTGACGGCTCCCCCTTTGCGCCTGCCTGGTGCAGTCGGTTCACCTTCAACCGCCGTTGCAACGGTTTAAGTGCCATGCGACAGGTCTCTGACAGCAGTGCTGCGCAGAAGGTCTGTCGCATTCTTAAAATTTTATCAACACCTCAGCCCTTGCGTCTGACGGATATTGCGCTTGCCTCGGGTGTCAATAAAGCAACCGCATTGCGCCTGCTGGAAGATATGGCAGAGGAAGGCTTTGTCTGCCGCGACCAAGTCAACAAGCGTTATTCGCTCGGTGATGAGGCCATCACACTTGGTATCGCCATGCATGGCCGTGATCATATCCGTGATCGTGCAAGGCCAGCCATGTTGCGTCTGGCTGATCTCTGTGGAGACACGGTTTTACTTTCTGTACGCAGTGGTTGTGATGCGGTGTGTATTGATCGTGAGTTTGGCAGCTATCCGATCCGTGCCAATTACCTCGATCTGGGTATGCGGCGTCCGCTCGGCGTGGGGGCGGGCAGTCTGGCGCTGCTGGCCTGGTTGCCCGACGAGGAGGTCGATGCAGTGCTTGAACTTAACCGGGTCACGCTCGCTGCACGCTATCCAAGGATCAGTGTCGCGATGCTCAAAGAAGAGGTGGTGCGTTCAAGGGAACGTGGCTACACCATGTTGCTGGAAGTTGTGGTGGAACAGATGGGCGGGATTGCGGTGGCGGTCATGGGGCGTGATGGACGCCCCGTTGCGGCAGTGAGTGTCGCTGCGATGACCGATCGCATACTGAACCGGCAGGACATGCTTGTTCCTGCGCTTAAAAAAGTGGCTCAAGAGCTCTCTAATAATTTAATTCCTTTGGGGAAGACATGAAAGACGTGATTAGAATTGGTTCAGGTGCTGCATGGTGGGGTGACCGGGTTGAACCCGCTGCTCTCAATGCAGAAAAAGGAGATCTTGATTACTTGTGTTTCGAGACAATGGCTGAAGCAACTGTCTCGGCTGCGCAAGTGCGTGCGCGACGTGACCCATCATTTCCTGGCTACGACACATATCTTGACGACCGTATGCGTGCGGTGCTGCCGCATTGCATGAAACGCGGCACCAAGATTATCTCTAATCAGGGCTGGATTAATCCGGATGCAGCGGCAAAGCGTGTCGTGCACTGGTTACAGGAGTTTGGTTTTACAGGCGTAAAAGTCGCGTCTGTGAATGGCAGTCTTATTACTGAACATGTGCTCGAACTAACGGATACGATTCTTGAAAATGGTTTGCCGACATCAACGCTGACTTCGAACCTGATTTCGGCCGAAGTTTATCAGGGTGCTGAACCGATCGTTGATGCGCTCAAGGCAGGTGCCCAGATTGTGATCACCGGTCGCGTAGCCGATCCGTCTATTTTTATGGCTCCGATGATGTATGAATTCGAATGGGACCCGCTTGATCATGTCAAACTTGGTCAGGGCAATGGTCTGGGGCATTTGCTGGAGTGCGGGGCACAAGTCACCGGCGGATACTTCTCCGATCCTGGATTTAAAGACGTGCCTGATCCATGGAATTTCGGTTTTCCGATTGCTGAAGTGCATCGCGATGGCAGTGCCGTCATCACTAAAGTCGCCGGTACAGGCGGCCAGGTCACACTGCAGACGGTTAAAGAACAAATGCTTTATGAGGTGCATGATCCTGCGAATTATCTGACCCCCGATGTGGTGGTCGATTTCACCACGGCACAGATTGAACAGGTTGGGCCTGATCGTGTGCGCGTCAGCCATATTGGAGGCAAGCCCCGCACGCCGACCCTGAAGGTTTCGATTGGCTGCACCGAAGGGTTTATTGGTGAAGACATGTTTTTCTATGCTGGTCCCGGGGCACTGCGTCGTGCTGAACTGGCAAAAAAAGTTCTTGAGGAACGCTTCAAAATCGTTAATTTGCAGGCTGAAGAATTCCGCATTGATTATCTCGGACTCAATGCGATTCATGGAGCGGCTACCCCTGTCGATGCACCTGAGCCCTATGAAATTGCAGTCCGAGTGGCTGCGCGCACCAAGACGCGCGAAGAAGCTGCCAAGATCGGGCGCGAGGTCGATGGTATGGCCGTTTCGGGTATCGCCCATACGGGCAAGCGTGTCCCGCATCAGGACCGCACCCGTGAAGTCATCGGCGTGTGGTCTTCCCTCGTGCCACGCGAGCGTGTGACACCGTCTATCAACTATTTTGTGAGCTGACCCATGAAAGTCAAACTTCAACACGTTGCACATGCACGCTCTGGTGACAAAGGTGACACCTCGAACATTGCCGTATTTGCCTACACACCGGAACTTTACACGCTGCTGAAAGATCAGCTGACGGCCGAACGCTTCAAGGCGTTTTATGCCGGGGCGATCAAAGGACCCGTGACCCGGTATGAGGTCGATAACCTGGATGCAATGAATTTTGTTGCTCAGGGTGCGCTCGGTGGTGGCGTGTCGCGTAGCCTGTGTCTGGACAACTACGGCAAGGCCTTGTCTGCAGCTGTGCTGGGCTTTGAAATTGAAGTGCCAGAGTCATTGCGCTCGCATTTACGCGGACAGCATTTACTGAGCGCAAGCTAGTCGGTCACTTGAGGCACAATATGAAAAAGCACACGATTCTGATTGCAGGGGCAAGTGGCGTGGTGGGTGCCGCGGCACTTGAGCATTTTGCTTCACTTCCTGACTGGGAGGTGATCGCGCTCTCACGTCGTCCGGTGGCCTTGCCAGAGGGTGCCCGTCATATCAGTGTGGATCTGACTGATCTGGCTGCCTGCCATCAGGCGGCTATCAACCTCTCGCACGTGACGCATGTGCTGTTTGCTGCGTTGTATGAATTGCCCGAGCTGGTGGCAGGATGGCGTGATCCACGCCAGATGGCCGTCAATGAAGCGATGTTGCGCAATTTGCTCGATGCACTTGAACCGCAGGCAAAAGGCTTGCGTCACCTGACGTTCATGCAGGGAACCAAGGCGTACGGAGGACATGTCGAGCCCGCACCTGTGCCTGCCAAGGAACGATGGCCACGCCATGCTCACCAGAACTTTTACTGGTTGCAGGAAGACCTGATGCGCGCCCGGCAAAAACAGGCAGCCTGGACCTTCACAATTCTGCGACCCCAGATTGTCTTTGGATATGCTGTTTCAAGCCCGATGAATATTGTTGCCGCGATCGGTGCTTATGCCGCAGTTTTGCGTGAGCAAGGCCAGCCTCTGCATTTCCCAGGGGGGGGGCGTTATATCAATGGTGCAAGTGACAGCCGGATGATCGCCCAGGCAGCGGAGTTTGCTGCGACCCATGAAATTGCTGCCAATGAAACCTATAACGTTGTCAATGGCGATGCCTTGGTCTGGCCGGATATCTGGGGTTCGATTGCCGCACGGTTTGGCATGGAGACGGGCGAGCATGTGCCCTTATGCATGACCGAGATGATGCCGGCCTGTGAAGATGTCTGGCAAGTGATTGTCAAAAAGAATCAGCTTAAATCTTTGACTTTGGAGCAACTGGTTGCCAGTTCGTGGCAATTTACCGATCGTGCGCTGGGGTATGGCGCGGACCATCCGGCGGATTCGGTCCTGAGTCCGATTAAATTGCGCCAGCATGGTTTCAATACTTGTTATGACACCGAAGACGCATTGCATGACTGGCTGGAGTTAATGCAAAAAAATCGTCTGTTACCGCGCTAAACGGGCAGCACGCGTTCGTTGTATTCCCTGATTTAAATCATTGATCAGTTCAGGATAAATAAACATGGCATCACTTAAACAAACGTTGCGTGTGCTGGGTCAGTTCAGCATGGTACTTGCTGGACTGACTGCAGCGTACGCCTCTGCACAGACGACCTTTGCAGATCGACCCATCCGTATTGTTGTGCCTTATCCGGCGGGTGGTACGACCGACTTGCTGGCGCGCGCAGTCGGACCGCGACTCGGTGAACGAATCGGTCGTACGGTCGTGATTGAAAACAAACCGGGAGCCGGTGGCGTGATTGGCGCGGCGCAAGTCGCCAAGTCACCAGCTGACGGTCATACGCTGATTTTTGCCAGCATTGCAAGTCACGGAATCATTCCGGCCTTGCAGGTGCCTCCACCCTATGATCCGATCAAGGATTTTGCGCCAATAACGATGGTTGCAAGCACTCCCAATGTCTTGCTCGCAAATGTGAATCTGCCTGCGCAAAATGTCAAAGAACTGATTGCTCTGGCTAAAGCAAAGCCCGGCACGATCAATTTTGGTTCGACTAGTCATGGTGGCTCACCGCACATGAGTGGTGAGCTGTTTAAAACACTGGCTGGCATTGACATCGTCCATGTGCCCTATAAAGGCGGTTCGCCGATGCTGATTGATCTGATGGGTGGTCAGATTGCAATTGGTTTTGATAACCTACCTTCGTCGATGGCTTACATTCGTGCGGGAAAGGTGCGCGCGCTGGCAGTGACCACCACCAAACGCTGGCCGGGGGCACCAGAGATTCCAACAATGATCGAGGCAGGTGTGCCTGGTTACGATGTTTCTGCCTGGTTTGGTTTGCTCGCGCCAGCTGGCACGCCGCAACCCTTGATCGACGAACTCAGCCGTCATCTGATTGCTGTCTTGCATTCGCCAGAGCTTGAAAAACAGTTCTTTGAACTGGGTGCGCAACCTGTGGGTGACACGCCTGAAGAATTTGCGCGTTTTATCGCAGAAGAGGGCGCCAAGTGGAGCAAGGTTGCACGCACCAACAATATCAAGCTGGAGTAGTTCACAGCTTTTGCACCTCAGATAGTCTGTCCAGGGCGCGCGACATCGGCGCCATTCTCTTTGCATTGTTTTCGCAGGAATATAGAATTTGAAGCACGCTTACATTACCGGGGTGGGCAATACTGCCTTTGGTCGCCTCGAAGGGCACAGTACGCTCGATCTGATGGCTGCAGCCGCCAGGCAGGCACTCGACTGCGCGCAGCTTAAACGCACCGGGATTGACGGCGTGCTGTGCGGCTACTCGACGACCATGCCACATCTGATGCTGTCGACTTTATTCTGTGAACGCTTTTCGCTGCGTCCAGACTATGCGCACAGTGTGCAGCTAGGCGGCGCAACGGGTGCTGCGATGTTGATGCTGGCACGCGAATTGGTTCAGAGCGGTCGTTGTAAAAATATTCTGGTGGTGGCTGGCGAAAACCGCCTGAGCGGCCAGACACGTGACAGCTCAATCCAGACGCTGGCGCAGGTAGGACATGCAGATTTTGAAGTGCCAAACGGGGCCTCGGTCCCAGCATATTACGGCTTGATGGCTTCACGTTATATGCATGAAACGGGTGTGACTAGCCAAGACCTGGCCGAGTTCGCCGTGCTCATGCGCAATAATGCGATCCGTCACCCGGACGCACACCTCACGACTCCGATCAGCATTGCGGAGGTTCTGGCTTCCAAACCGATTGCTGAGCCACTTCACCTGATGGATTGCTGTCCGATTTCAGATGGAGCGATGGCCTTGATTGTCTCCTCCCAGGCGCCAGAGGGCGTTCGGGTCAGAATGGCTGGCGCGGGTCAGGCCCATTTGCACCAGCACCTGACCGCTATGCATGACGTGATGAATTGTGGTGCTGCGGTGGCTGCTGCCAGTGCGTTCAGGCAAGCGGGGCTGCAGGTGTCGGATATTGACTATCTGGGTATTTACGATTCGTTCACCATCACGCTGCTGATGCTGCTCGAAGAAATCGGCTTTGCAAGACGTGGGCAGGCGGCGAACCGTTTGCGTCAGGGAGACTTTGCACAGCAAGGCGTTTTGCCGCTCAATACCCATGGTGGTTTATTGTCTTTTGGGCACTGCGGTGTGGCAGGCGGGATGGCGCATGCAGTCGAAGCCTGGAGGCAGTTTGCCCACCAGGCCGGTCCGCGGCAGGTCAAGACTCCGACACATGCCTTTATTCATGCCGATGGTGGTGTGATGTCCTCACATGTCAGCCTGATTTTGTCGAAGGAGGCTTGAGCCATGACAGTCAAACATATTCCAGCCACGCCTGGATATTCACTTGCTCAACCCTATGTTGACGGTTTGTTGCATTGCCTGATTCGTTTTCAGACATGTGGTGCCTGTGGCCGTGCTCAAACGCTGGCTCATGATGCTTGTCAGCATTGCGGTGCTGAGCAATTGAGCTGGTCTGATTCTGCGGGTCTTGGTACGGTGCACGCAGTGACCGTGGTTGGCCGTGCGCCGTCGGAGGCTTTTCGTCCACTTGCACCCTACACACTGGTGATTGTGACCCTCGATGAAGGTGCGCGGGTGATGGGGCACGCATCGCCAGGGATCAAAATTGGTGATCGCGTCGTTGCTGGATTTTTTGATCATCTGGGGCAGACGCTCATCAGATTTGAAGTTGCCCCTGACTGAACTTGCTATGTCATGCCTCTGAGCCAGTTTGCCCGAGACACGATTTGCGCTGCATTGAACTGAACCCATTGTGATGGAATAACCATGTCTGACCTGCTTGAGTCTGCTTTAAATCCCCGTACTGTCGCCATCATTGGCGCTTCTGAAAATATCCACAAGATTGGTGGACGTCCGATTTATTACATGCAGCGAGCCGGTTTTCGTGGCACGATTTATCCGATCAATCCCTCGCGCACGGAGGTACAGGGACTTAAGAGTTATGCCTCGCTCGCACAGTTGCCAGAAACCCCTGAACTGGTGCTGATCGTAGTGGCTGGTGACAAGGCGGTCGAGGCCGTTGAGCAATGTGCCGCTATGGGCGTGCGATCGGTCGTGGTGATCGCCTCGGGCTTTGGTGAGGTCGATGAGGCGGGTCGTCGCACGCAGCAACGGATGACGGATGCTGCACGTGCAACAGGGATGCGTATCTACGGCCCCAATACGCATGGACTGGCAAACTTTGGCACAGGTGCGATTGCTGGTTTTTCGACGATGTTCATTGAATGCCCTCCCCAGGACGGACCGATCGCCGTGCTCAGTCAGAGTGGTGGAATGAGTGCCATGGTGTATGGTCTGTTGCGCCAGAAAGGTCTGGGCGTTCGCCATGTTCATGCGACAGGCAACGAAGCTGATGTAACCGTCTCGGACATGGCCTGGGCCATTGCACATGATCCAGAAATCAAGTTAATGTTGCTTTATCTTGAAAATATTGCCAACCCTGAGATGCTGGCACGTACTGCAGAATATGCACGCAGCCGTGATCTGCCGATTGTGGCCGTCAAGGCAGGTCGTTCGGCCAGCGGCCAGAAGGCCGCGTCGACGCATACCGGGGCAATGGCCAACGAAGATCGTGTAGTGGATGCGTTCTTCAGGAAACACGGTATTTTGCGTGTGCGAGATCCCCATGCCCAGGCCCTGGCTGCCGAGGCGTATCTGAAGGGCTGGCGCCCGGCGGGTAATCACCTGGTGGTGATCAGTAATTCAGGCGCAAGTTGCGTGATGGGAGCCGATGCGGCTGAAGACAACGGACTAGAGATGGCGGTCCTCAGCGAGGTGACGCAACAGGCTGTCGCCAAGTCTTTGCCAGGCTTTGCGACGACCACCAATCCGATTGATATCACTGCGGCCTTGCTTTCGAATAGCGGTTTGTTCAGCGAAGTCTTGCCCGCTGTTGCCACGGATCCTGCTGCCGATATGTTTTTTATCAATATTCCCGTAGCGGGTGCCGGGTACGATGTACAGGCTTTTGCACGTGATACGGCCGCGTTTGAAACCCTGACAGGCAAGCCCGTTGCTGTTGCAGCGTGGCAGGCGTCCGTAGCCGAACCATTTCGCCAGGCCGGTGTGGCCACCTTTGAAAATGAGGGACAGGCCGTTGGCGTCCTGGGGCAGCTTGCTGCACACACCGCCTTGTTGCGCCAGCCATTGACGATGTGGCCGGAATTACCTGCAGTGACGGTCCCTGCAGGATCGCAGCAATACTGCAACGAAGCTGAGTCGCTCAAACTGTTGTCCGATCACGGTGTGCCAGTTGTCGGTCACATCCTGTGCCAGACGGCGGCTCAAGTCAAAACCGCTGTGCATGCCCTGGGTGGCGCGGTCGTGATCAAGGCATGCTCTGCAGAGGTGCCGCACAAGACCGAGTTTGGTCTGGTGGCACTCAACATTCAGGATGCGGATCAGGCAGTGAAGGTTTTTGAATCCCAGACCAAGCGGCTCAAAGAAATGAAGGTCGGCGCAGCCGGTGTCATCGTCGCCTCGATGCACCGTGGCCGCCATGAATTGATGGTGGGGGCACGCTTTGATCCTGTTTTCGGACCTGTGGTGCTTGTGGGCGCGGGCGGAAAATATGTCGAAGCCCTGAAAGATTACGCAGTGTTGCTGCCGCCCTTTAGTGTCGGGGAGGTCGAAACTGCCCTGCAAAGTTTGCGTCTGGCCCCCATACTCAAAGGGGTGCGTGGTGATGCACCAATGGATGTGGTGGCATTCGCAGAGGTTGCCGTTGCGGTCGGTAAAATTGTCATGTCCGCAGGAGCGTCCATTGCCTCGCTGGATCTGAATCCAGTTATGGTGGGTTTTGCTGGTGAGGGGGCTCTGGTTGTCGATGCCCTGCTGGAACGGGGGTGTAACAAAGGGTAAACCCTTGTAAAAAGTGCAGCATTCTCTGAAAGGAACTGCTTTTGAATCCGAGTGTTGACGCATTCACGCCCCTGCGGCACTATCTGTAGGTTCAAGAACATTTTTGTTTTTAATGTATGAAATACATTAAATAACATCCTTTCGGAGTGACTCATGCGTCGTACCCTGATCGCCGCCGCCGTATCGGCCGCCTTGCTTTTGCCCGCTATCGGTGTAGCAAAAACCTTCAAGTGGACCAGTCAGGGCGATATCCTGACACTTGATCCTCACTCACAGAATGAAGGCTTGAATATTGCCGCCAACCTGTGGGTCTACGACCCACTGGTGCGTTACAACGAAAAGTTTGAAGTCTCGCCAGCCCTGGCCACCTCCTGGGAGCAGATTAATCCCTCACTCTGGCGCTTCAAGTTACGCGAAGGCGTGAAATTCCATGATGGCTCACCGTTTACAGCAGACGATGTCGTGTTCTCGATCAAACGCGCGATGGCACCTTCGTCGCAGTTCAAGTCCTATACAGCAGGCATTAAAGACGCCCGGGCGATTGATCCCCTGACAGTCGAAATCGAAACTGATGGCCCCAACCCCGTGTTGTTGCGTCAGTTGCCTGTGCTTGGCATGATGAGCAAGGCCTGGTCCGAGAAAAACAATGCGATGACACCTCAGGACTTCAACAAGAAAGAAGAAAGCTTCTCTGCACGCAATGCGATGGGTACTGGCCCCTACAAATTGCAGTCGCGCGAGCTGGATGTCAAAACGACTTATATCGAAAATACGGACTGGTGGGGCAAGCCTACCAAGACAGGCAACGTCACTGAGATCATCTATACGCCGATCAAGCAAAACGCGACTCGGACCGCGGCATTACTATCCGGCGAAGTGGACTTTGTGCTGGATCCGGCAGCACAGGATCTGGATCGCCTGCGCAAAGAAGTCAAAGTCGTCGATGGCAATGAGTACCGCACGATTTATATCGCAATGGACGTCAAAAGTCCCGAGCTGAAGTACAGCAACATCAAGGGTAAGAATCCTCTGGCCGATGTGCGCGTGCGCGAAGCGCTTTACCGAGCGATTGATATCGAAGCCATCAAAAAATCCGTGATGCGTGGCATGTCGCTGCCGACCGGTACCATGATTGCCCCCCAGGTCAATGGATATACCAAGGAACTGGGCAAGCGCGTGCCGTACGATCTGAACAAAGCCAAAGCCCTGATGAAAGAAGCTGGTTATGACAACAACTTTGAAGTCACCCTCGATTGCCCGAACAATCGCTACATCAACGACGAAGCCATTTGTCAGGCAGTGGTTGCAATGTGGGCCAAAATTGGCGTCAAGGCCAAACTCAATGCGATGCCACGCGCGACCTTCTTTCCGAAAGTGGGCAGCAACGACACCAGCATCTATCTGTTTGGCTGGGGCGTGCCCACCTATGATGCCTATTACTCACTCGAAGCGTTGATTCATAGCAAAGGCGAGGGCGCGAACGGTTCATTCAACTATGGCAACTATTCCAATCCTGCGGTTGACAAGCTGATTGATACGATCAAGACAGAGACCAATGATGCCAAGCGCACAGAGATGATCCACGAAGCACTGGCATTGTTTGCCAAGGATTTTGGGGCGATTCCTTTGCATGACCAGGTCATTCCCTGGGCGATGAAAAAGAACGTCACTGTATTGCACCGTGCCGACAACCGTCCGGTTG